>CAZGIZ010000006.1:0-8771 GCA_964526655.1 uncultured Desulfobacteraceae bacterium
GCCACCGCCTTTCACCGGCAATGAGCTGAAAGCGGCCGTTACGGGACCGGACCACGATCGGCTGGATGAGGCCGTCACGGACTATGCTCAGGGCAAGCTCCTTGAGCTTTTCCTCGTCCATGTATTTTCGATGCTGAAAAGGGGAGGGGTCGATTTTTTGAACATCGATTAATTTCACGATACCCTCGGGGGTCAAGGACTTCATGGTTTATTCTTCAAAGGATGGAAGATTCTTTTAGGGCAGGTCTATTTTTAGCAATTTCCATGCCGGTGCATGATAGACGAACAAACGCTTATTTTTCTGCTATTTCAGAGAGATGGGGTTATTAACTCAAACCTGATTTGCACAAAAAAATGTGCATGGTGCACATTTTTGGCGTATTTTGGAGGAAAAAATGGGTATCAGAGAAAATATGATCCCGGGGTCAGGGCCATCATAAGCACCCATGATATTGCAGGGTAGGTGTGATCCTTATGTTCGAAGTTTGATTTTTCTCTTTTCCTTCTTGTGAAAGTATGCCCTGATGAAAATTATCAAAAGCGCGACTCCAATAAAGAATATATCATCACTTTTTCCGGGCGAGAAATCCGGCATGAAATAGTAGGTGCACGCTCCCAGAAACAGGCTTCCGCGCAAGGCCCTGCCATAACCCATAAAAGTAAAAATCCGCAGGAATGACATAAAAAGGAAAGACCAGAAGAAGAAAAGAAGCAGATCTAACAGGTACCTGTACCGAGGCGGTATCAGTTCGGAGGTAGCGCGGAGTATCTTTTCATATAAGGATTTTTCCTTGTTGGTGCGGAGTTTAAGGACTTCCCCGATGGTCATTTTTTCATCTATGTAGGTTCCGCCGGGTATTAAAAAATCAAGGCTAAAGGAGGATTCCTCTTTATGGAGTGCGTCGTTCGTGGCCCTGAAGGGCAGATTGAGGATGTGACGACCTATAAAGAATCCGCTCAGACAAATAGCGATAAACAGGAGCAGCAGTATAACCTGAAAAATAGTCTTTTTCATGGCGGGATACTCCCCTTGGGTATTGAAACATATCTATATCATGATTAAAGTTACAAAACAAATGAATGAATGTTTTTTAGTGGATTTTTAATGGATTTAGTTCAAAGGGTGAATGGAATAAACATTTGACCGTAATCAGGGACGACATTTTGTGATTTCTCAATTAAATATTATAAATGGAGGTAAATATCATGGCAAACTGCTCCGAAATGAAAAAGGGTGATGTTTTTGTGTGTGATTCATGCGGGCTTGAACTAAAAGTTGCCAAAACCTGCTCATGCGACATTGATGATGAGGACGCCTGCAGCGTTCCTTTGCAATGTTGCGGTGAGGATATGGTGAAAAAATAGAAGGGCCTTAATCTTCCGGGACCTGGTGCGCGGGGGAGGTTTCCGCTTCCATGCAATACATGATCCCGCCGATAAAGGTTACCGTGTTTTTTCCATTATAGTATTTTAATCCATTGTCCCTCATGAGCCGGATGACGTCAATTCCAAAGGCCTCAAGAGATGTCAGGGCCTCATCCGGTCTCCTGCAGGGCTCGCCCGCGACGTATGCGCACTTTTTACAGAGGCCGCAGCCTCCCGCCCCCAGTATCCTGAATTTCGATCCAAGGTCTTCCTTTTCAAGGTCTTTTTTCATTGAAACGAGTCTATTGTTGAAGTCCGCGGCCCCGGCCATCATGGCCTTGAAATCAAAACTGCTCTTTACATCATACACACGGGATACAACGATAAAGGCGTCAAATCGGGCAATCTCTTTCCTGAATTCGTCAATCGGTTTTACGGCAGGCGGGCAGGTCCAGTTCTTGCCATAATTGCCGCAGGCGTTCTGTTCGCACATCTTTCTCACTTCATCACTGATAATGATGTTTTCTATGGGGACCTCTGCGGCCCTGGAAAAATGTTTCTCCGCGATTGTCATGAATTGATTCATTATTCTAAAAAATAAGGAGAGGGGCGCTGAGTGTCAAGCATATGTTTTTCAAAGAAAAGAATGACCAATGAAAGGATTATTATCCTGAGGAACAGGGATCAGGTTATTCCTGATCAGCAGGTTTGCCTGCAGGCCGGGATGATGTGGAGTAAATATCATGGCAAAATAATCCTCAAACTGCTATAATGCCTCCGCAAAAAAGACAGCTCATCAGGAATTCCGCCTGAGAGCGGATCATAAAAAGGGCGAGGGAGGTGGATAATGTTTAGACCGGTTGTTTTCAATGACAAAGTCTGTAATGGATGTAACCTGTGTGTTGAGATTTGCCCCATGGACATACTGGAGAAAAATCCGGTAAAGGGGCATCCCCCGTCAGTAAAGTACCCGGAAGAATGCTGTTATGACGGTGTATGCTTTGAGAGATGTCCTCTCCGGGATAAGGGCGCGATCAAGGTAGTTCCCCCGCTTCCCATGAGGGTATCCATCCTCAGGGGGGAAAGGTAACGGGAATGATAATCTGAATTCAACAGGTGGAGGCGGAATCATGAATAATAAAGCTGAAATTATCAATCTGGACTCTGATGTCCTGATCATAGGGGGCGGACTTGCCGGATGCATGGCCGCCATAAAGGCGAGCGAGTACGTGGAGTCCGTGACAATCGCTGAAAAGGCCAACACCCTCGCAAGCGGCTGCGCAGGGTCGGGCATCGATCACATGTGGGCTTACATCCCGCCCGTTCATGAAAAAATGGGATACTCAATTGAGGACCTGATAGAGAGCCATACAAAGGGAATAGCAAATGGGTTCATCAACAGGGATCTGATTCATCTGGTAGCCAGTGAAAGCTACGACAGGATGCTGGACCTGGAGAGGTTCGGCCTGAAATTCAGGTATGAGGACAGCAAGGTGCCGGGCAATTTCAGGGTGGTGCACCAGTTCCACAGCGAGCCGTCGGCCTTCAACTTTGACGGGAGGCAAGTGAAGGTAAATCTAACAAAGGAGGCCAAAAAAAGGGGCGTCAAGATCGTTAACCGGGTCACGGTGGTGGAGCTTTTGTCTTCTCCTGAGGGGCACGTATCAGGGGCCCTGGGGGTCGGGACGCGAGATGGCAAGATCTATTTTTTCAGGGCCAAGGCAATTGTTCTTTCCACTGGCAGGGTGAACAGGCTGAGCAGGAGCGTCACGGGGGTGTGGGGCAACCACAGGATACCCGTTAATGAGACAGGAGACGGGAGGGCGATGGCCCTTCGCGCGGGGGTCCCTCTTATTAATATGGAGTTTTTCTCCCCGGCCTATTTTTCAATCGGCAACTTTGAATTGAATCTCGGTTCACCGCGAAACACTACCCAGCCGGCCGGGTCCGTGGTTGAAGAGAACGGGGAGGTGATTATGCCCAGGACCTACTTTTATGACTGGGAAAATCTGGGCAAGGGAAAGACCAATATGAAAGGGCAGTCAAAGGAACCCAAGGAGGGCCGTCCTCATGCCCGTCCGGACTATTTCCAGATGCACAACCAGGGAAGGGGCCCGTTTTATCTGGACCTGACAGGAGGGACCGAAGAGGAGATCCGTTACATAGAGTGGTCGATCAGTCATGAGGGCAAGGGATTCCTCTTCCTCGATTATCTGAAAAACCAGGAAGGCTTTGATTTCAGAAGAGACAAACTGGAATGGCTTCCCAACAGCCGTGAGATGGCGGGCACCGCCGCCTCGGGCCTGGTCGTCAATAATGATCTGGAAACCGAGATAAAGGGACTTTTCGCCGCCGGGGATGAAGTGGGGGGCGTGCCGTGGTCGGCTTCACCAGGGGCCTTTACCATGGGCTGGCGGGCCGGAGAGATGGCTGCCAGGGAAGCCATGAAACAGAAGTCATTTATTGATGTGGGAAAGGACAAGATAGATTCCTTTGAGGGCCTTTATCAGGGCATCTTTAAGAATGGGGACGGGCTTCACTGGCGGGAAGTAGAGATGGCCCTTCAGAACGTCATTGACCATTACGCGGGGAATGTGCGGGCGGAAAGGATGCTAATGCGCGGAATGGAACGGCTCGAAAATATCAGGAGGAGCGCCTCATTCAGGGCCGAGAACCCGCATGAAATCGGGCGCTGTCTTGAAGTAATGTCGTTGATGGATAACGCTGAGATGATCCTTCGGGCCTCACTGGAGAGAAAGGAGAGCAGGCTGAGGCCTTTTGGATTTTACCGGGCTGATTTTCCTGAAGAAGACAACAAGGACTACTTTGTTTTCCTGGCCCTGCGCCGCGTTGACGATACGGTAAGATTTTCAAAGATCAGAATATAGCTTTGTCAAAAGCGCGGGAAGGTCACTGCTTGTCATTTTTGGTCTTTATCTGCGGATAATATTTTTTTAGACAGTCAGGGCAAATACCGTGGGAAAACTCCGCCTCCGAATGGTCGTGTATATATGCCTCAATCTGCTTCCAATATCCCTTGTCGTCCCTTATCCTTTTGCAATGGGAACAGATTGGAAGCAGGCCGCTCAAGGTCCTGACCTGGTCGAGCGCCGATTGAAGCTTGTTGCGCTCAACCCTGACGGCCTCCTCGCTCCGCTTGAGGTTTCGAAATAGCAGGCTGTAGGGTTTTACCAGGCTGGTTTCGATGACGGATTTGTAAATTAGAAAAAATGCAATGATCTTGAAATAGTGCCCGATCAGGTTGGAAAGGCCGTATACGCTGACATAGAAAGTAAAGGACAGCTCGCTGAAAACAGTAAGCGTTATTGACATGGCCAGGAACTTGAAGACCCGCTCATCAAATTCATCACGTTTTTTAAAGAGAATAAAAAGTGAGCATACCAGGATGAGCGATATCACGTACTCGCTGATCTTTTTAAAGGGCGTTAACCCATAGCCCTCGATAAAGCAGTCGGGGAAGACATCTCCAAAAATAGAGGCCAGCAATAGTACAAGGGCAAGAAAGCAGCCCATAAACACATACTTGATGTTCATCCTGCGATTCAGAAAAAGAGGGGCGATGAGGAGGGAGAGGCCTTGAAAATATCGCGCCCCGATCCATAGCTGCGTGGGCAGGTCAGCATCATAACCTTTAAATATCCCCATTCCCTTATAGCTCAGTGTGTGGAGCAGGTCCAGCCCGCCTATGAAGAGATAGGCTATGCTAAGGAACATGAGACAGTTATTATCAAGGAACTCCCTGGAGTTCCAGGCAATCATGAATATGCCACAGGCCACGATTATGCTGAATATCTCTGAAATGCTGTGAAATAGGAGAAAGCTATAGAGGCTGGTCAGATATAGTCCTAAAAGGACCAGGGCCCATAATATCAGGTTTAAAATCCTGTATGTTGCGGTATTTCCAAGCATTAAAAATTATGATCTCTTTGTTCTTCAAATATATATCTTTCTGAAATTTTGGCAACTATTCTTCTTAAGCTAAAAAATGTCGGCGTCGCGGCCGACCCTACTTTTTCGATGAAATCATCCCTTTTCACACTGCAGGCATCTTTATCGGAATTCCCATCTCGGGGATTATGAAAAAATAATTCTCACTCTGCTCTAAGGTGAAATCGTTTTTGGAAAAGAGTGATCGGATAACATTGAATACGGATTCAAAATCCTTAAATTAGAGAAATTAGTTCGCGTAAAAGGCGAAAGATTTAGAACCAGGAACCCGGGAAAAAATCAAAAATCAGAAAGGAGAAAGATCATGAGCAAGACTGAACAGAATCTTTTGGAGGCCTTTGCAGGGGAATCCCAGGCGAACAGGAGATACCTCGCCTTTTCCAAACAGGCGGACAGGGAAGGGTACCCCAAGGTTGCCAGGCTCTTCAGGGCCGCGGCTGAGGCCGAGACGGTACATGCCCACGCGCACCTGAAAAATTTGGGCGGCATAAAAAAGACCGCAGAAAACCTCAAGGAGGCAATATCGGGCGAGACACATGAATTCAAGGAGATGTATCCTGCAATGATTGAGGATGCCAAAGAAGAGGGAAACAAGGTCGCTCAAAAAACCTTTGAATATGCAAACGCGGTTGAAGAGGTTCACGCGGGACTCTATAAAAATGCCCTGGATAATCTGGATAACCCCCCTGATGTGGATTGTTATTATGTCTGCTCCGTATGCGGTTATACCCATGAAAACGAGGCCCCCGGAACCTGCCCTGTCTGCGGGGCAAAGTCAAAGGCATTCTTTAGGGTTGAGTAAGGGGCAGAAAATGGCGGTTGAAAGGCATCGAGTCCAATGATCGTTAGAAACATGAAAGACAGGGAGGTCCTGGAAACGACCTATATCGCCCATGGGGGAGCGATTGCCCAGATGATTCTGGATAGGAGGACCCTCAAGGAGATAGGTTTTTTGGCCTCCGCCACCCTGGCCAGCGGAAAGACGATAGAGGCCCACATTGATCCAATGGAGGAGATCTACTTTATCATGAGGGGTGAAGGAGAGATGACTGTGGGCAACGACACCAGACGCGTGGGTCCCGGAGATGCCATATGGGTGCCGGCAGGATCTCCTCACGCCTTAGAGAATACCGGGAAAGAGGAATGCCTGATTCTGGTGGTCGCGTCCCCTGCGTGGTAAAAAAGGGGGAATATGCGCATGGCTGATAGTTTAAGAGGAGATTCATCCATCACTCAGGATCTCATAAATATTCTGTGACAGGGTCTCCAGGTCAAAGGGTTTTTGAATAAAACCGTTGCATCCCCGCTCCATTATTTCCGTGGCCTGCCAATCAACGCTGTAACCGCTGGAGAGGAGGACTTTGATCTCCGGGTTAATGGATTTTATCATGTCGTAGGTCTCGCTTCCGCCCATTTCTGGCATGATGAGATCCAGGACAACGAGATCAATAATCTCGCTGTTTTCCTTGAATATTGTTACGGCCTCTTTCCCGCTTTTTGCGTGAAGCACGTTAAATCCCAGGGATCGGAGGTATTCCACGCATACCTCCAGGACGATGTATTCGTCATCCACCATCAGGACGGTCCCTTTTCCCCTGATGATATCCGGTGATCCCTTTGTGACCTCTTCCAGGGGCTCCTCGGATTTCGGGAGATAGATGCTGAAGGTTGTTCCATGGCCCTTCTGGGAATCGACATCAATGAATCCTCCATGGGACTTTATGATTCCATACACGGATGCGAGTCCAAGCCCCGTGCCCTTGCCCAACTCCTTGGTAGTGAAGAAGGGGTCAAAGATGCGTTCAACAGTTTCATTGTCCATTCCAGTGCCCCTGTCGCTGACCTTCAACAACACATATTCTCCGGGTCTCAGGTTGTCGGCCCCGGACTCCAGTGTGCCAATGACCACGTGCCCGGTTTCAATGGAAATATCACCGCCATTGCGCATAGCGTCCGCCGCGTTTACATAGAGGTTCAACAAGACCTGTTCAATCTGACCCTGATCCGCCATTATCCCGCATTCCCCATCGCACAGTTTCCGCTGTATCCTGATCTCTTTCCTGGTGACACAAAAGGTGTCCGAGGTCTCCCGGACCAACTGATTCAGGCAGATGGGTCTGACTTCATATTTCCCTTTTCTCGCGTAACCCAGGAGCTGGTGGGTAAGCTTTGATCCGCTTTGAACAAGCTTTTCTATGTTTTTAAGCCGGTCGTGATGGTGTGAGAATTCATCGCTCTCCAGGAGCATCAGGGAGTTGTTTCCCTGTATCCCCATAAGAAGGTTATTGAAATTATGGGCCATGCCGCCTGCGAGCGTGGCCAGGGATTCCACCTTCTGGGCCAGGAAAAGCTGTGATTCGAGACTTTTCTGTTCAGTGATATCTTCATAAAAGGTGATCTGCTCGCCGGTCGCCATGGTAACGGATCTGAAGTGGATGAGTTTGCTTGACCCGTCCTTGCAGCAGACATCATGCGTCAATGGCCTGGCTTCACCTACCCCGTGCTCCTTAAGCCCGTTAAGCCAGTCATTAACAACCCGGCTCCGGTAATCCTTGTCAGGGTATGCCTTCCTGAACCATTCCCTTCCCGTGGGTATCTCTTCGAGAGTGTATCCGAACATCTCGATAAATTTCGGGTTGATGTATTCATAACGATTATGCTTATCAATTAGCGATATCCCCAATGGAGATTGCTCCACCAGGACGCGGAATTTTTCCTCACTTTCGTGTAAGGCCTTCTCCGCGGCCTTACGGTTTGTGATGTCCCTGAGAATTCCCCTAAAACCTGTGGGCAGGCCGTTTCCCGGGTCACGCATAAGGGATATGGACGCCTCTACGTTTCTCCTGCTGCCGTCACTCCTTACGATCTCCCAATCAAACCCCTTGCTCGGGATTCCGGTCCTGAACACCCTGTTGAAGGCGCCGTAGGCGATCCGGTGATTTTCCAGGTCAGTGAAGTCCTCAAAGCCTTTACACATCAGTGCAGCCCTGGGACATGCTAATATCTTGCATAAAGAGTCGTTAAATGAGGTAAAATGCCCTGCTATGTCAACTTCATAATATCCCTCCTCCATATTCTCAAGGATGTCACGGTATTGTTCATCTCTTGTCCGAGATTCTCTTTCGCCGTTTTTTCTCTGTTTTATTTTATGCCTGAAGCTCAAATAACTCACTCCCATTTTTTCCTCCGCCCCGCCGCACCATTCATTTTCAGCAACCGCCATACTGGAAGAACATTTAGTATTGTTATGAGAGTTATTATCCTTCTCCCGCTGATATTAATAACAAATCAGGTTTATTTATACTGCAAATTCCTTGCCATATTATGATTTTTATAAATCGACTGATATTTAAAGAGGGTCATATCCCTTGATATCAATATTATGGACTTTTTGATTTTTTAATTAGGATATTGTTTAGTGATCTGAATTGAGTATT
>CAZGIZ010000006.1:8871-55253 GCA_964526655.1 uncultured Desulfobacteraceae bacterium
ATGGACTTTTTGATTTTTTAATTAGGATATTGTTTAGTGATCTGAATTGAGTATTTAATATCTATAATAATCTTTAATTATTAGACGGGCCTGTCGCCAAATAATTGACGGGCATGCCCATGATGATGCGGGCTATAAGGGATTTTTTTTTTGACTTAAACTCATAAGGTATTCTATAAAAAGTGTGAATAAACACCCTGCCGTCCCCCTGAAGGGGCGATTAACCAATAGATGAGGAGGGAAAAGCAATGAAAGACCTTCGGATTGCCCTGGTTGGGATCGGCGCCACGGGAACCGTCCTGGCGGCCGCCCTATTGAGCAGGAACCGGGAAACCTTTTTGGTGGACCTGAGGCCCGGTCTTGGAGAATCCATTAAAAAAAACGGCCTCAAGGTTTCGGGGGTGTTGTCCTACCATGTGCCGGTCAAGAATTTCCTGGAGGACATAGGAGGATTAAAGGACTTTAATCCGGAGATCGTTTTGATCTCGACAAAGACCTTTCACCTGGAAAATGTCCTAAAGTCCCTGAAAGACGTTACAACGCCAGGCACAAGGTTTATAAGCACCCATAACGGCCTGGGACCCGAGGATCTCATTGCCGATTACTTCGGTCCAGAAGCGGCCTTGAGAATGTCGCTCAATTACGGGGTGTCCCTGAAGGGACCCGGTGAAGTGGAAATGGCGTTTTTCAACAGGCCAAATCATCTGGGGGCATTGTCCGGGAAGAACCGGGACCTTGGGGAGCAGATTGCCGGCCTGCTCACTGATGGTGGGCTGGATACGGAGTTTGTTGAAGATATCAAGCTGTATGTCTGGAAAAAGATGATCATGAAATGTACCATGGCCTCCATATGCGCGGTCACGGACAGGACCATAAAAGAGGCCCTGGATTTCCCACCAACCAGGGAGATAGCTGACGCGAGTTTTCAAGAGGCCCTATCCGTGGCAAAGGCCATGGGTTATGATCTCGGTGATGATTATCTCAAGGATGCGATGGCTTATCTGAAAAACGTCGGTATGCACAAGGATTCCATGTGTTACGATATCGCGAATAAGACCCCGACTGAAATTGACTTTTTGGGCGGGAAAATCGTCGAGTACGGCCGGCAAAAGGGTGTCCCAACGCCATTTTATGTCACTATGACAAACCTGGTCAAGTCAATGGAGGACAGCTACCTGAATAAATAGGCCCGCCTTACTAAACCGTGCATTAATAATTAGACATATAATTCTTTTCATCAGTATAACTATCTTTTCCTTGCGCCCTGAGCCTTGCGCCCTAAGCCATTTCGAAATCGCCGAAGACCTGAGCGTTTGGAAAAGTTGTTTTTATGTCTACTCAATTATGGCCTCATTAGTAAGATTCAACTAAAAACTCATATTCAACAGACTTATACTTGTCAGGATCTCTATCAAAGGTCCTTTCCATGAAGATTGCGTGATCATCGTAATCTATCAAGAGTACTGTTGTGGAACGGGTCCCGTAGGTGGGGCTACTGATAAAGATCGGAGAGAGGATCCGTTCCCATTCCAGGGAGACGCCGGTATCAGGGAGGTTTTTATCATCGGCAATTTCCCTGTCACTCAGAAGATCAAACAATTCGTCGGGGAGAGGCCCTTTCTCTTTTTCGAGGAGGGCCTTAAGCCTGCCTTTGCCCTTAAGGATTTTGGGCCATGCCGTGTCCAGGAGATGATTGCTGAGCCCATGTATCCCCGGTTCAATGGGGCGCGCGACTCTATCCCGGTTTGAATAGTAGTGGAGTTGATCTTTATCTCCGATAATGAGATTGAACCCATTATACCCCTTCTTTTCCTGGGCGATTCGATCAAGATATTCAAGGGGAGGCTCATGACCCAGCAGGAAGTCAGTGACCAGACCGCCCCTGGAAGGGGCGTCTTTGTTGAAAGAAGAAGGATCCCGATAGTTGGTGATGGCCGCGATGCGACCATATCTTGTAATACCGAACCAGGTACCTCCGTGAAGGAGATCCCTTCCGGCGAGGACATGGCCGGGGCTCTCCCAAAAGGCGGCCTTGGCCGTTGGGCGATCGTAAAATTCATCCCGGTTGCCCGCGATTATTAGCCTGTAGCGGGGGTGGGCCCTGATTGCGAAGAGTATCAGACACATAGCCGAGTCCTGATTTTAAAGATAAAATGGCCAAGGCACACACTTTTAGACGTTGATTAATGTAAAGTGTAATACCCTTTCTCAAAAAAGGAGTTTAGGCAAGGCGGGCCCGGAAGTCAATAAAGTCCCGGGAATCCCATCCAAGTAATTGGTTCTACTGATAAAACCAACTTTTATAATCCTCTTCAACATTGACACGCCAGGGCAAAAGCCCTATACTCCGGCACAAAAATTTTCTTTATCATCATTAAAAAGGATACTTATTACAGACTAACTCCGGAGGTATTATGTCAAAGAAATTTATTCTCAAGGAACTGAGCCGCTACAACGTGGGCACCTATGCGGATGTCATATACAGAAACGCCCTTCTCAACGGGGAAAAAGAGGCCTTCGTTTATGGAAAGGGGGAAAGGATCACCTTCGCGGGATTCAACGGGAGGGTAAATAGCCTGATCCAGAGTCTTACATCCATGGGAGTGAGAAAGGGAGATGTCCTGGGCATCCTGTCCTGGAACCGCCTTGAATGCAACGATGTATGCGGGGCGGCGATGAAGGGGGGATTTATCGCGTCTCCCTTTAATCCCAGGTTGCAGGGAGAGGAATTAACATACCTGATTAATTATTCCGAGGCGAACACTGTTTTTGTGGGCCCTGAACTTTATGGGACCGTGAGTGAGTTGAGGCCGCACCTGAAAAAGGTCAGGCACCTGATCTGCCTTGAGGGACCCGCTTCAGGGATGATTCCCTATCAAGAGCTGCTGCAGGGCGATCATGACAGGGAACCCGATCCGGTGGTAGAGGAAGAAGATCCCTTTATCATATTCTATACCAGCGGCACCACAGGGCTTCCCCGAGGCGCCCTCTATACCCACTTTAGAAAAATGGAAGAGGCAAGGACCAAGGCAGAGCAGATCGCCGTGGAAGAAGGGGACAGGCATGTCATGGTCCTGCCCCTGTTCCATATCGGCGGCTGGAGTCATTACTGGGCCTTTTTTTACGCAGGGGCATGTAACGTGATCATGCCTCAAAGGAATTTCGACCCCGCGGCCACCCTTCAGGTGATACAGGACGAGAAGGCCACGGATCTCCATATCGTGCCCACTCAACTTGTCGCCATGCTGGCATTGGACAATTCCGGGAAATATGACCTTGGCAGCCTCAAGAGGATATGGTACGCCGCCTCTCCCATGCCCACGGAAATATTAAGACAGGGTATTGACAGATTCGGCCAGATCTTTATGCAGGGCTACGGGCAGTCAGAGTCAGGCCCTGATATCACCTTCCTTTCCATCAAGGATCACCAGGTGCTTGATAGGCCCATAGAGGAGCAGGGGATCCTGGCATCATGCGGCAAACCCTTCAGGACGGTGCATGTGAGGATCGTTGACGAAGACAATAATGATCTGGGTCCGGGTGATGTGGGCGAGATCGTGGTCAAGAGCAAGAGGGTCATGAAGGAATACTGGCATATGCCTGAGGAGACACGCGAGGCCTTTACGGACGGCTGGCTTCACACTGGAGACATGGGTTATTATGATGAGAAGGGATACATATTTATTGTTGACAGAAAAAAGGACATGATCATAACCGGCGGCGAGAACGTCTATCCAAGGGAGGTGGAGGAGGTCCTTTACAGGCATCCGGCGATCAGCGAGGCCTCCGTAATAGGACTGCCGGATCCCTATTGGGTTGAAAAGGTCCACGCCGTGGTCGTCTTAAAGAAAGGTATGAGTGCGACTCAAGAGGAGATTATCCGCTTTTGCAAGGGACATCTGGCAGGTTATAAGACCCCTAAATCAGTCGAGTTTGTGAGTTCTTTGCCAAAGAACCCCCAGGGAAAGATATTGAAAAGAGAGATAAGAGAGGAGCGCTCCTCACCTTCTATATCTTGAATCTTGATACCATCTCCTTGAGCTCATTGGCGAGCTTGCTCAGCTCTTTTGCGTTGAGCCTCATCTGAGAGCTGCTGTTGGAGATCTCGCTTGTAGTCTGGTTGACCTCGGCGATATCCTTGGCTATCTCCGTTGAAACGGCGCTGCTCTGGGCCACATTCTCATTGACCTCCTGAATGCCCTGGGAGGCCTGGGCCACATTACCGGCTATCTCCTTGGTGGTTACGGACTGCTCTTCAACCGCGGTCGCGATCGTGGACACTATCTCGTTCACATCGTTAATGACCTTCAGGATCTCCTCAATCTCCTTTACGGTGCCCGCGGTGGAGTTCTGAATCCCGCCTATCTGCTCCTTGATCTCATGGGTCGCCTCAGCCGTCTGCCTGGCCAGCTCCTTGATCTCGTTGGCCACAACCGCAAAGCCCTTGCCCGCCTCCCCGGCCCTTGCCGCCTCTATGGTGGCGTTGAGGGCGAGGAGGTTGGTCTGTTCCGATATCTCCGTAATGGTCTCCGTGACCTTGCCCACTTCCTGGGCCGCGGTTCCCAATTCATCCACCTTGCCCGACGCGTCCTGGGCCCTGGAGACTGCCTCGCCCGTTATATTTCGGGCCTTCTCGGAGTTCTGGGCTATCTCGTTGATGGTGGCCGTCATCTCCTCCGCCGAGGAAGCCACCACGCTTATATTGGTGGACGCCTCCTCCATGGCCGCAGCTACGGAACCCATGTTGGAGCTCATTTCTTCTCCTGATGACGCCACACTGTTTGCCTTGGAGGACATCTGTTCCGACCCTTCCGATACCTGCTCCGAAAGATTGGACAGCTCTGAGGAGGACTTGCTGAGGGTGTCGGCGTTCCCGGCGATGTTTTTGATCATGCCCTGAAGCTTTTCCATAAAGGTATTAAACCAGTAGGCCAGCTCACCGACTTCATCCCTGCTCTTTACCTCAAGTCTCGATGTAAGATCTCCTTCTCCCTCTGCAACGTCCTTGAGCCCGGCCACGACGCGTGATATGGGCCTGGTCACGGAGTTGGAGAGGAGGGCTGTCACGGGGAGCAAAACCAGGATACACCCAAGGGAGATAAGTATCAGCATCTTGATCATCTGCCATGTGTTGTTCCTGGCGACCGACTTGGAATAGAGTGAGGCTATGGCGGCCACGCATTTTGGTCCGGAATAGACGGGCAAGACCCCCTGAAAATAGCTATCATCATTTACATTTACATCATTGAGGATTATTTCCTGACCGTTCAAGCTCCATCCGCCTGCTGCATCACCGAAACCCTTCATGTCATATTTTTTATATTCCGGGATACTGCCCGAGCTGAGGCCTTCCTGGGTGAAGATATTGATGCTGGTCCCTGCAAAGGTGGAGACCCTGTTGATAAATGCCTTGTCCAGTTTGAGGACCGAGATTACAAACCCTATCTGAGTTTTTACGAGTTCATCCGAATTCTCGCTGATCTCATTGGAGGTAATGGGGGCAAAGGATGTCATGCACAGGGCATTATCAATATCCTCGAAAACAACCCCCTCTGTCTTGGGAATGTTACCCTCAAACCTGGCCTTTATTCTTGAGTCCTGGAATCCGCTCATTTCCTTCCAGTCCTCATTCTCCAACTGCTCGCCCTCCCTCAGGACAGCCCCTTTGAGAGAGCCCTTTGAAGAGTCAAGGACAAAGCCGACTTTATATTCCCCGTCATCACCCCTTAATGCAAAGGCGACCAGTTCTCCCCCCAGCCCGTAGATTGCTGACTTCCATATGTCTCCTGCCATGCTGATTCGGCCTATGTCATTGGACATGGTAGTGAGGGGTTTGAGAATCATTGTTTGATTATCCCCAAAGTCCTCCACGAATTTGAGGGATGAGCCCGTGTCGTTAACGGTGGACATCTGGCGCGTATCGGTTAAAAGTTTTTCCTGACTTTCTTCGAGGGTCTTGCGGATAATGGTGAAGGACTTTTGGATCAGATCGTTGGATGCCTTCCGATTCTGCCTGTTTATTATTATGGAGACTAAGACCGTGGATATGAGCATTACAATGATGAGAAAGGCGGCGCCCCCGGTCGTGATCTTGGTCTTAAGATTCATTTTCATAGGAATTACCCCTTTATTAAAAAAGTCGCAAAGTCTGGAGAAAAACATCCCCTAAAATCTGAGTTGTCTCGTCTGGATTCACGTAAATCTGCAAAACATATGCCATTAACCGCCTTTTTATTCGCCTTTGCCAGAATATCCTGCGGCCCCCGTCCTGGATCCCGCTTTATGCCCCACCGTTTGTCGGAACGAAACGGAGATTCCGTTCATCGGGGCCAAGGGAAGCTTTATAACCGGTTTTCGCCCGAGAACCGGCGGCTTTATGACAAGCAGTTCATAGGCAGTTGGGAATTATCCGATAGGTGAGTCAAATTTAAGGGCAGAAAGTCATTATTTTGACATAGGAAGGGGAAGAGGGGCCGAAGGGGCCCGGAATTTCATTTATCACCCATTTTTTTTATTATCTCGGATGTGGAAAATCCGGGTATAAAGGGTATGCGCCTGACCTCTCCGCCGGCCGCCTTGACAACGTCCGTCCCTATGATATCCTCTTCTTTCCAGTCCCCGCCCTTCACAAGGATGTCAGGGAGAAGGCACTTGATTATCTTCAGTGGATCGTCTTCGTCAAAGATGATCACTGCGTCAACAAAGGCAAGGGCTGCAAGGAGTTCCGCCCTATCTGCCTGGGGATTTACGGGTCTTCCAGGTCCCTTAATCGCCCTTACCGATCTGTCGCTGTTTAGTGCCACGATCAGGTAGTCTCCCAATTTTCTTGCCGAATTGAGGTAACGGATATGACCGGGGTGTAGGATATCAAAACATCCGTTTGTGAAGACTATATGTTTACCTTTGGCCTTGAGCAGGTCGATCTCTTTTTTTGCCTCGGGGAGGGTTTTTATCTTTGAGCTGTACAGTTTCATGGTCCTCTCCATGTTCAATCGTTCAACAGCCTTATACCCTTTAATATCCCGCCGTCCTTGCCAGCGTCAGGCAGAAGACCTTGTCACAACGTGCCTCCTTTAAAACGCGGGCGCACTCATTCATGGTATTCCCCGTTGTGGCCACGTCATCCACGAGGACAACTATCTTCCCGTTGAATTCCCCGGGGCGGGCAAGGTCGAATGCCTGTCTCACGTTTTTGCTCCTCTCATCACTGTTAAGGCCTGTCTGGGGCCGGGTGTATCTTATCCTCCTCAGGGATAAATAGTCCAGTTCCCAGCCTGAGAGGCGCCTTACGACCTTTGCGAGCAGGAGGCTCTGGTTGAAACCCCTTTCCCTTAATCTCTTCCTGTGAAGCGGCACGGGCATCATCAGATAGTCATCGATTTTTTCCAGCCAGCCCATTGCGAATGATGCAAGGAGCGTTCCGAGGGAGCCTGCAAGATGGGTCTTGCCGCCGTATTTCAACTGGTGAACGGCCTCCATGATTCCTCCCTCGTAAAGAAAGGGGGAGCCCAGGCCGTCATAAAAGGGCCTCTTCCTGATACATAATTCGCAGAGGTGGTTTTCTTCGGTCAATGATTCAAAAGGCCTTCCGCACAGGGGGCAAAGGGGAGGCTTTATCGCCTCAAATTGCTTTAAGCAATCGTCACAAAAATGGGGGCTCTCATGCTCCCCGTCCCCTAAGAACCTCCGGCATATATGGCACCTCGGGGGATAGATGATATCAATGAATTTTGAGAATATGTTCATTCTTTGGACTCTTTTACGAATTCCTCAAAGGTGCTGTCAGGGCTGATGCCCGGGCAGGCGCCCTTCGCCATCTCCCAGTTATCCCTGTCATTCACAATGGCCGGATAAAAGGGCCAGAGGGAACAGATCTCAGGTTTCACGGGGTGTATGGCGCATCCCTCCTCCCTGTAAAATCTGCAGAACCCATCCGACCCAGTCCTTATCGAGAGATGTCCGTTTCTTTCCTCGCAAAAGTCTTTTTTAAAGGATCGAGGGGTGATTCCCAGGAGACCGGAAATCCTCTCTATCTCATCCCCTTTGACCCTGATGCCCCCCTTGCCATAACAGCAGGCACCGCACATTTTGCATTGAAAGGCCTTCATGATTCTATTTCCGTCCCTTGATCATCTCCTCCAGGTCCCAGTCCAGGAGGAGTCTGACCCTCCTGTCATCCTTTTTGGTCCTGTATATGAGGTGACCCTTTTCAAGTCCATACATGAAGAGGTCTCTGGTGGCGGCCACATCCTGGCAGCAATAGTCAGTCAATTTTTCCATCTCCCCCTGCCTGAACCATTCCACTGCCTGGAGCCCGTCCGCGGACTTGCCCCGGTCTATGGTCTCCTTTGCCAGATGGTCCAGGCCAAGCCTGAAACCGAGCCGCTGATAGATGTCCTCCAGGATGTCAAAGGTGGGCAGATCCCTTAGATCTTTTCCAGTATAGGCGCTCAGGACCCTGTAATCAAACCGCTTGACATTAAAACCGACCACGAGATCCGCCTTGCTCAGCGAGTGGATAAGGTCCTCGACCCCATCTTCTGCAAAGGTGAAAAATTTGTTTTCAAGGCTGTCAAATATTACGGCCACGGATACCCTCATGAGATGGGTGTTCTGCCAGCCCCCCACTTCCTGGGCCAGTTTCTGGGTCTCAAGGTCGAAATAGATGATCCTCGGCTCCATCCTGTCTTTATGAGACCTATGTCCCATAGCAGGTTCGGGGCATGGTTCCTGATCGATATTCTGGTCGTAGAATTGGCCCATTGGGATACGGCCCAGGAGGAATTCAAGGATGGTTACCGCTGCTTTTTTGTCCAGGGGTTTGTTGCCCGAACCGCATTTCGGGGAATGGATGCACGAAGGGCATCCCTCCTCGCATCCGCAGTTCCTGATGTGATCCAGGGTCTTTTCAAAGAGATCAAGGACGACCTCAAAACCCCTCTGGGCAAGACCGACGCCGCCCGGATACCCGTCATAAATGAAGATGGCGCTCTTTTGGATCTGGGGGTGATATGTGTAGCAGATGCCGCCTATGTCGTTCCTGTCGCAGAGGGCGAACAGGGGAAAGATTCCGATAGCCCCGTGCTCAATGGCGTGGATGCCCCCCATGAGGTGGAGACCGCGCTCTTCTGCCAGCCTGTTTATGGACTGCTCGATCTCCACCCAGAATCCGACCGTCTCAAAGGTCTGCTGGGGCAGTTCAAGGGGAAAAACTCCCATCAGCTCCTGGCCAGGCAGGGCCCTTTTCTCGAATCCGGTCACCCTTTCAGTTACCTTGACCAGCCCCTCCCGGACAATAAACTGCCCCTCGGGCCTGCTCCTGTCCACCCTGATGATCTCGGTCTCCTTTTCAGTCCTGACCCTGGTAAAATATTTCAGGTCGGATTCCCTGACAATGATATCCTTTTTTTCAAGGTCCAGGAGGTCAACCAGGTATTGTCTTGCCCTGTGCAGGTAGACCGCGCCTGGATGGCATTCCTTGAAGGCCCTGACACCGTCAACAGTGCCGATCGCCTGACCTGTCGCCTTTTCAAAGATGGTGTAGCTCTCCCCTGCGGACCTGATATTGACCATGCGATGGGGCCTGGACCTGGTAGGATACCATGTGGGATTTCCATCCACGGTCCTCGTCAGAGCGCCCTCGATTTCCAGTTTCTCGAGATGGAGGGAGAGGTTTTCCGGCCAGAACCTGCCGTCTTTCAGCGTGACCGGGGCCTCATCGGCCGCGCAGGGCAGGTGAGCCTTTACTACGTAGGGATTATTGGGGTCCAGGATGGCCGCCTCATAGGACCTGTCAAAGAGGTCGTCCGGGTGCCGCATGAAATATTGATCGAGTGCGTCCGGTTTGGCCACGAGGATGATCATGGATTCCCTCCCTGAACGGCCTACCCTCCCGCCCCTCTGCCAGGTGTTGATGATGGTGCCAGGGTAACCGACCAGAATACAGACGTCGAGGTACCCTATATCAATGCCCATCTCAAGTGCGCTCGTGGAAACAACTCCCAGGAGGTCGCCCTTGGCCAGCCTCTTCTCTATTTCCCTTCGTTCCTCTGGCATGAACCCTGCCCTGTATGAGCTGATCTTTTCCCTCAGGGCGGGAGATAGTTGCGAGGTCCAGATGTGAATCAGCTCCGTGACCTTTCTTGACTGGGTAAAGGCGATGGTCCGGAATCCCGACTGGACACTGTGGGCGAAGAGCCTGGCCGCAGAAAAGTTGGGGCTGGCCTCGGGATTCAGGAAGAGGAAGTACTGCCCCGACTTGGGCGAGCCGCTTGCGTCCACCACGCTGATCTTTTCCTGCAGCAGGCTTTGACCGAATTCCTCAGGATTATTGACCGTGGCGGAAAGGAGTATAAAGCGGGGATCAGACCCGTAGAGGTCGCAGATCCTTTTCAGCCTCCTTATGATCTGGTTCATGTGAGACCCGAAAATGCCCCTGTAGGTGTGTACCTCATCCAGTATCAAAAAAGAGAGGTTCTCAAAGAGGTCCTTCCAGTTCTCGTGATAGGCCAGGATTCCCTGATGGAGCATGTCCGGATTCGTAAACAGGATATCCGGGACGTGACTCCTCATCTTTTTGCGTTTGTATGGGGATGTATCGCCGTCATAGATGTCTGCGGAGATCTTTCTATTTTCGATCCCCTTTACAAAGGCCTTGAGATTCTTGAGCTGGTCCTGCTCCAGGGCCTTGAGGGGGAAGACATAGAGGGCCTTGCCCTTTTCATGGCGCAGCAGTCTTTCAAGGACGGCAAGATTATAAATCAGGCTCTTACCGCTTGCCGTTGGGGTCGCCACGATCACGTTCTCTCCCCGCCTGATGTAATTCAGGGCCTCTGTCTGGTGGGTGTAGAGCCTTTGGATCCCGTTTTTTCTTAAAACCCTCGAGAGTTCGGGGCCCAATTCCGTGTCAGGACCGTAAAGTGCCTCGCTTGGGGGGATATAGCGGTAATACAGATAGGCCGGACCGAAATCCGGGTGATTTTTTATTGTCCGAAGGTATTCGGAGAGTTCAATACCCAATTTCATGACCATACGTCTCGAAAATTCTACAAGTTATTGAAGTTAGGGGGTCTTAATTGAGGCCTAAGATTTGCCTCGCACATGGCCCGCCCTGGCGCGACTTCCTTATAAATAGCAATTGGCCAGGAATAAAGTAAGGATTAAAATTTTTGGAATTGACTCATTCAACCCCTTCCTTTTCAAGTGACAAATATCATTAATCCATTAACCCATGCTCCCAAAACCCCTGCCTGCGGCAGGCAGGCATTATCCCAGTATTCCAACATTCCCTCCGGGGCGTAGGCCCTGCGGGCCGGAGGCCAGTTGTGAGCACAGTGAGCCAACTTGGGATATTCATAACACAAAGTCCCGCTTTTTTTCAGATTTTTTTGCAACGACGCCTTACCCCCTTGATAAATCAGGATCCAGGAAACGTACATAAACCCATTGAAATCAGACTTAATTTATAATACATTTCTCTTTGACGTTAACCCTGGAATGATGGAAATGTGGAATGATGGGTAAAAAGCTATAAAATCCACTTTATTTTTTAAAATTCCACTGGACCCAATATTCTAATATTCCAGTACTCCAGTATTCCATTATTCCAATTGCGGTATTAATTGGCTTTTGAAAGAGGCTTTAATGGCTGAGAAGGAAAAAAGACGTCTCACGGAGACTGTAAAGGGGTCGGGTTGAGCATCCAAGCTGGGTCCGGGGGACCTGGAGAAGGCCCTTTGCGGTCTTGACCTGCCCAAGAGCGATAATTTGCTGGTGGGGCTTGATACTTATGATGATGCCGGGGTATACAGGTTGAGTGATGACCTGGCGATCATACAGACAGTGGATTTTTTTACCCCCATCGTGGATGACCCTTACTCCTTCGGCCAGATCGCGGCCGCCAACGCCATGAGCGATATATACGCCATGGGGGGGGTGCCCCTCACTGCCATGAACATTATATGCTTCCCCGTGAAAACCATGGATATATCCGTGCTACAGGAGGTGTTAAGGGGCGGATTGGATAAGATAAAGGAGGCGGGCGCCCTGCTCGTGGGCGGGCACAGCGTTGAAGACGATGAATTCAAGTACGGCCTCTCCGTGACCGGCACCGTGCGGCCGGAGCGTGTCCTCACGAACAGGGGCGCGAGGATAGGGGACCATCTGATCATTACAAAGCCCGTCGGCACGGGGATCATCAACACCGCCATAAAGGGAAATCTTGTCAACAAAGAGATCATTAATGAGGTTACAGGCATCATGTCCACCCTAAACCGCGCAGCCGCCGAAGAATTTGAAGGCGTTGATATAAGCGCCTGCACCGATGTCACGGGCTTCGGCCTCCTGGGGCACGCCTGCGAGATGATCCAGGGGCAGGAGGTGGGCCTGAGAATCTATCCGGACAGGGTACCCCTGATAGAAGAGGTGCTGAATCTTGCAAGGATGGGGATTGTCCCTGGAGGCACCCACAGGAACCGGGATTTCCGCAAGGGATTCATCATTGGCGCGGAAGGGATCGAGCCCTCTATGATGGATATACTGTATGATCCCCAGACATCGGGCGGGCTCCTGATAGCCGTAAAAAGGGATGACAGCCAGGGGCTGATTGCGAGGTTGAGGAAGAAGGGTGTAAAGCACGCGACGGTCATTGGAGAGTTCATTGACGGGCCCAGGGAAAAGATAACTCTTTTCACTCAGGTCTGATCGGGGAGTCCTAAATCATCTTTGAGTTCCTCCAGCCGGCCCTGGTTCTCTTCCCATTTCAGCATGGACTCCTCTAACTCCTCCCTTACCAGGCCGTATTCCTTTAAAAGGGGTAGGCTTTTGTCCTTGTCCTTAAACAGGTCAGGGTCCGCAAGGAGGGTCGAGATCTCTTTTTCCCTCCTTTCCAGTTCTGCTATCCTGTCTTCCAGCCGCGAAAGTGTGTCCAGGAAGGGCCTTATTCTGGAGTTTATGAGACTACGCTCTTCCGCCTTCTTTTTTCTTATGGCCTTTTTGTTGTCTTTTATCCTGTCCGGTTTTTTATCCTCCTGATCCCTTTTCTCGGACCTCTTTTCGGGGAGGTCATTGGAAGGCGCCGTGTCCTGTTTCTCCAGACGGAGGTAATATTCATAGAGCTTGCCCGGATATTCAATGATGCCTCTCTGCGTAATGTCCCATATTTTCGTGGCAAGCCTGTTAACGAATGACTGGTTGTGGGAGACAAAGAGGAGGGTGCCGTTGAACTCGGAGAGGGCGTCTATAAGGATTTCCGAAGATATCAGGTCGAGGTGGTTGGTGGGCTCATCCATGACGATGAAATTCCCCGGTTTCACTAATATCTTTGCCAGGCTGACCCTGGCCTTTTCACCCCCGGACAGGACCTTGACCGGCTTGTCCACGTCATCGCCTGAAAAGAGGAATGTCCCGCACACGGATCTCACGAAACTGATGCTTTCGTGGGGCACCACCTGATAGACCTCTTCGATCACGGTCTTTCGCGGGTCGAGCATTTCAGAGTGATGCTGGGCGTAATAACTCAAATTCACATTATGTCCCAATAGTATGGAGCCATGATCAGCTTCGATCTCTCCCGCCACCAATTTCAGCAGGGTGGTCTTGCCGATTCCGTTGGGGCCGATGACCGCCACCCTTTCTCCCCTGAGGACAGAAAGGTCGATATCCTTAAAAAGGATTTTATTGCCATAGCCCTTTCTAAGGTTCTGGATCGAAAGTATGGCCCTCCCGCTCCTGGGCACCTGGGGGAAAGAGAAACGGATGGTCTTTTGTCTCGGAAGGGACTTCACCATCTCCATCTTCTGAAGCAGTTTGATCTTGCTCTGGGCCTGTCTGGCCTTGGTGGCCTTGGCGCGGAATCTCTCTATGAATTTTTTTGCCTCTTTTGTCTTCTGCTCCTGATTCCTGGCTGCGGCCTCAATGGTCTTTCGCTCCTCGGCACGGGCGTTTACATACTGGTCGTAATTGCCCTTATAATTTCTCACACCCTCAGGTTCGAGACTTATCACACGGCCTATCTGCCGGTTGAGAAAATCCCTGTCATGGCTCACAAGGATGATCGCGCCCTTATATTCCAAGAGAAAATGTTCCAGCCAGCGTACGGACGGGATGTCCAGATGATTGGTGGGCTCATCAAGTAGCAGGAGATCCGGGTCCTGATAGAGGAGGCTTCCCAGGGCGGCCCTCATTTTCCAGCCTCCGCTGAACAACGAGACAGGTCTTGCAAAATCAGCGGAAGAGAATCCCAGCCCCTCAAGGATCTTCTCGGCCCTGTGGGAGGGAAACTGCAAATTCAGATAATCCATCTCATTGTGGAGCTCGGTCAATCTTAGGGCCTGCCCTGCCTGATTCATATCATCGGGATTGTCGGCAAGGGACTCTTCAATGTCCCTGATCTCCATGATTATTGATTCCCGTCCCGGGATGGAATCGATGATGGACTGAAGAAGCGGCCCGTGGAATGTCTCATTCACATCCTGGGGCAGATAGCCGATCCGGCTCCTTCCTGATATTCTTATCTCTCCCCCGTCAGGGGATAGCTCACGGGCAAGGAGTCTCAGGAGGCTGGTCTTGCCAGACCCGTTAGGTCCCACAAGACCGACTCGCTCACCTTTTTCCACCTGGAAGCCAACCCTGTTGAAAAGCTCTTTTCCGGAGAACATGAGGCTGAGGTTTATGACAGACACAAGACTCATTTTGTTGGAGAAAAAAATAGGAAAATAATGAGTTGCAATTACATTAAAGTATTGTGTATATATGGTCGATATAACAATTGAACCTAACAAGGTTCAATTATGGCCCCTGGGTCCTCCTCGAACCCTCTTGACTCAGGGGCCGTTTTTTTAATAAAAATGGAGGGCTTGAGGGCTATCTTACAGAAATGGTATTGAGCACTTCCTGGATCTGCTCCGTTGTGAGGCACCCCATCTCCATAAGGATTTCTCCGATTAGACGATGGTCTTTTAATATTATATCCTCTTTTATCTGAGTCTTGAGGGCCTCAATAAGATTATCGGCCGTGATAAATCCCTTTTCTATGGCAATAATGCCGAACTGCTTTTCAAAGTGTTCAGTCTTTCCGGTTTTTTTCAACATGGATGCCTCCTGAAAAGCTTCCTATCGAGATCAAACCCTCCCTGGGCAAAAGGAAAATGATTGATATTCAAAGCGGGACATTCGCACAGAATATTTGATAATATGGGAAATACCCGGTTAAACATGTCTCATGGGCATAAAACAGCATTATTACGCGCCCTTCGGGCTATTTTTTTTCGATAAGATCGTGCCATAGACGAAGCCCATGATTATTAACCAGATTAATACCCCGATCCAACTCCCGAAAAACTGCCAGACGGCGCCGCTGCCCACAAAGGCGGGAACAATCATGATCACCCCGATACCGAGGATCCTGCTCATTTCCATTATAGACCTCCAGAGATTTTCATTTTCGCTCAGGATATCTCCGGCATGATGTTTAAGATCATTACATCCGGAGAGATGAGAGACTGTTAACATAAAACAAGGATATTGGCCATATTTTTCTTTCATTTCTCCATTTTCAGCCTGTCGATCTCGATGGGTTTAAAATAGGAAATGAGCCCTTTTTTCTTCAATTTCGATCCCTCTTTTCTGGCAGCCTTTTCACTGTCAAATTCGCCGATATAAACGCGAAACCATTTATCCCCCTGAGCCCCCTCCTCCACAAAAAAGGCCTTATAGCCACTTTCTTCAAGGGCTTTAGCTTCCTGCTCGGCGCTGGATCGCTCCCTGCAGGAGCTGACATGGAGGAAAAATGCCTTCTTATCGCTTTTAGGCGCGGGGTGAGGAGTCTCGGGTCTTTCAACAGGCTTCTTTGAGGCATGCCCCGATAAAAGGCCGGACTCTCTTATTTTTCTGGCAGCCTTATAGGCATCTCCCTTTGATTTAAATCCCTGGATAAATACCCTGTACCAGACACCCTTGCCTTTTAAGGTTACCTGCTTGATAAAGGCGTCATATCCCGAGGCCTTGAGTTTCTCTACCGTACTCTCGGCATTGGCTTTCTCTTTGAGGGAACTGATCTGGAAGGAGTAGCCTCTCTGAACCTGCTTTTTATCGCTGGAACTCGACGCGGTTTTGTCAGTATCCTTCAACTCCTCTATGGTATATTCTTTTATCAGGTCAAGCTCCTTTAAAACATTGGCCTCCTTTTCAGCCTCCGAACGGGTATCAAATTTCTCAATATAGACATTGAAGGACTCCCCCTTGCCTTCCCTGGTTTCGCTCCTGTAAAAGGCCTCATGCCCCAGGCCCTTTAACTCTTCCACCATCTCCTTGGCCTTTTCAATCTCATCAAAGGATCCGAGATGTATCGAGTAGAATACCTTTTCAGCGTATGCATTATGGGGCATAAAGTGAATGTTAAAGAGGCAGAGTATTGAAAGAAGAAACAGGAGATATTTGTTGAGATATCTGACCGGGTTTGGGGATTTCATGCCAATTAGCCCTTTTCGAACAAGACCATTAATGAATTTGATTCGGTCTTCCTTATCCAAGATTATCTATCTTAAGAGTATAGGAAACGAAAAGGCAAGTGTCAATGTATAGGAATCCACATCAATTGTTGCATGTTAATAATCTTTTTATTGAATAACGTGCCGTTGGTCTGTATATTCGGGCCACTGATTTTGCGAATTCCTGAAGGAGAAATGAATTGATCGGTCTTTCTTTAAATCCAGATTCTTGGATGTTCGAATTCCCCGTGTATCAGGATGCAGAGTCGTTAGACTCTGCCTTAAGGTCAATCGTCCAGCAATGTTTTCTCTTCAAGGCGATATCTACCTGCTTGGAAGCATGCGACAAATATTTGGGATTTGCATAATGCAAGACAGATTTCCAAGAGTTCATAGCCGTAAATCCCAAATATTTGTTCGCCAAAATGTCCGGTGGAACTTTCAAAAAGATATCACCTTGAAGAAAAAACATTGCCTCCCTCGTTTCGCAAATCTATTTTTGATGAAGTTACATAATGACTGCTCATACCAATGATAGCTGGATAAGGATGGTTCATGTCACGCTGACGGCCCCGAGCCTCAAGGATAACAGCGCGGACGTGGACCGTTTGATAAGGGGGATTAAGAAAGAGATCAAGACAGAAGGGGTGGAAGTTAATCTCGCCCTTGCAAGAAGAATCCCTGCCTTGCTTCGGGAATTCGGTTATGAATTCAAGGCCCTCCTGTGCAGGGATAGGAATTCCTGGCGATTGACGGCCCTTTATCCGCCTGGAGAGGATCATGATATCTACGGTCTTTCAGTGGACCTGGGCACTTCCACCGTTGTTATGCGCCTCCTGGATCTTAGGGACCAAAGGATCGTGGATGAAACCTCTTTTCTTAATCCGCAGCTCCCCCTGGGCGCCGATGTCCTCACCCGCATTCATTACGCAACACAGGGTGGAGGCCTGGAGCAATTGCAGTCCATTTTAAGTGATGGGATTAACAGGGAAATATCCAGGCTCAAAGGGAAGCACAAGATAGGAAGGGATTCCATAACAGGGATGTCCGTGGCTGGCAACACCACCATGACCCATCTCTTTTTAGGCATGGATCCCTACTGGATATGCCGTGAACCATATATTCCAGTCGTAAACAGTCCGGGGCCCTTAAGGGCGTCCGACCTGGGCCTTGAGATCCACCCGGACTCTCCCGTTCTTGTCTTGCCTGGCGCGGGCAGTTATCTTGGCGGCGATATTATCGCCGGTATCCTGGCCTCGGGCATGCACCGTCAGGATAACATATGCGCCCTTCTGGATGTGGGGACAAATGCAGAGCTTGTCCTGGGGAACAGAGATTGGCTGATTGCCTGCGCTGGCGCGGCAGGTCCCGCCCTCGAGGGAGGTGTGGCAAGCATGGGGATGATGGCCGGGCCGGGCGCTATAGACCGGGTGATTATCGATCCCGTGACCGGAGACTTTCAGATCAGGACAATCGAAGACAGGCCGGCAGTGGGCATATGCGGTTCAGGGCTCATTGACATGGTGGCGCAGCTGTTTCTCTCGGGCATGATTGATATGTTAGGCAAATTCGTGGCTGAAAAATGCCGTGAACGGCTGGAGGAGATTGATGGAATAAAGCACCTTGTTTTCGTGCCTTCAACGGACTCAGGGACCCATCAAGACCTGACCCTGAGCCAGACGGACATTGACGCCCTGCTACGTTCCAAGGCCGCCATGTACACGATCCTGACAACCGTTACCAGAATGGTCAATATATCCGTTATGGATATCGAGAGATTCTTCATCGCTGGAACCTTTGGGGCCTACATCGATCCAGGCTCGGCGATCACCTTGGGAATGATTCCCGACCTGCCCCTTGAAACCTACAGGCCGCTGGGCAACAGTTCGTTGGAAGGGGCGAGCCTTGCGCTCCTGTCCTTGGAGGCGCGGGATGAACTTTACAGGATAAGGGACCGGATAACATACGTTGAGCTCAATGTTAATCAGGAATTCATGAATAATTTCAGCGCCGCAAGGTGTATTCCTCATACCGACAGGTCCCTGTTTCCATCCGTACCTTAGCCCGTATATTGAATTAATGAATTGATAACGTTCCTTGATTATAAGAACCTTTTTCTATATACTCGGCCAGGTATGTTGGAGATCGTTTAAAGGATCATTGGAGAGTGAATTGTTCATAACCTTCGAAGGGATAGAGGGATGCGGCAAGACAACCCAGATAAAGCGTCTTGCGAAGATCTTTAAAGGATACGGCATTCCCTTTGTCAGGACACTCGAACCAGGCGGGACAGGGATAGGAAAGAGCATCAGAAGGATATTATTAGACTCCCGCAATAGGGACCTTTCCCCACTTGCCGAACTCATCCTCTATGCCGGCGACAGGGCCCAGCATGTGGAAGAGATAATCAGGCCCGCCCTGGATCAGGGGAAATGGGTCCTGTGTGATCGTTTTTTCGACGCTACAGTGGCCTATCAGGGCTTTGCCAGGGGCCAGGACATGGAACTCATCAGGACCTTGAATGAGGAAGTCACCCAGGGGATTCGGCCTGACATTACCTTCCTCCTCGACTGTTCCCCGGAATTGGGACTTGCAAGGGCCCTTAAACGCAACAGGGCCCTTACCCTTGAGGGTCAGGACAGATTTGAAAGGGAGGAACTTGATTTCCACAGGGATGTAAGGAGAGGGTATCTTGAAATCGCCCGGAACGAACGAAAGCGTTTCAAGATTATTGATGCCGCACTTACAGAGGGTGATGTGGAGCAAGAGATATTCAGGATCCTCCGACCCTATCTGGAGGGCCTGAAGCCTGACGGGGAAGATAATTAAAAGGATTTAACCTTGATCTTTGACATATGGACTTAAATAAAAAATTTAAATCATTCTCTCAGATAATCGGCCAGGAAAGGGCGATCAGGTTCCTCAAGGGGGTGATCGCTGGAGGAAAGATCCCCCATGCCTATCTCTTTACCGGGATCCCCGGTATCGGCAAGACGACAACGGCCCTTGCCTTTGCCCAGGCGATCAATTGCCTTGAGCCGGTTGGTACTGAAGGCTGTGGCCGATGCAGGATTTGCAGGCAGGTGATAAGCGGTAACTTTCCTGACATCCTGTTCCTGGAACCGGACGGCCAGAACATAAAAATAGATCAGATCAGGGACCTGAATCGAAGACTGAGCTTCAAATCCCTAACAGGAAAATACAGGGTGATTATCATAAGCCAGGCGGAGATGATGACCGAGGAGGCCGCCAACTCCTTTCTTAAGACCCTGGAAGAGCCTTCTTCGGGCGATGTCCTGATTCTCAAGGTGATAGAACCCCTGGATCTGCTGTCCACCATTGTTTCCAGGTGCCAGAGAATACCCTTTCAGCCGCTGCCCTCGGCCCTCATTGAAGAATGGTTAAGAAAAGAAATGAATTTTGATGAGGATAAGGCATCCTTGGGGGCCAGGATGTCGGAAGGTAGCCTTGGGAGGGCGATTCATGTCTGTGACGCGGATTTTCTTAATGAGAGAGAGGATTGTATCTCAAAGATAATGCAGTTACCCTCTGTATCCAAGGAGCAGGCATTAGAAATGGCCCTCGAATACGCAGGAATGGCAAAAAAAAAGCCTCTGGAAGGGCCTCAGAGCGAGCCCTATCTCTTTGAACTGATGGGAATATGGAAGACCTGGTACAGGGATCTTATCCTGATGAAGGTTAAAGGGCCTGTATCTCTGCTGATAAATATTGATTTCACGCGAAAATTGAAAAATCTGTCTGAAAGGATTAATATCGAAAATTTAATTGAGGGCTTTTTAGTTATTGATCAGGCCCAAAGGGATCTGATGAGAAATCCCAATGTGGGGTTAATGATGGAAAACACCCTTCTTAACCTCAAGAGGCTGAGCAGCTCATGATCTTGAAAGTCCTTTTGTTAAAAGGTGCGGCAGTAAAGGACTCATGAATAAGATAGTTGGTGTAAGATTAAGAAAAAACGGGAAGGTCTATGATTTTGAATCGGGCCACTTTGTCCTCAAGAAGGGAGACAAGGTTGTTGTTGTCACGGATCAGGGTCAGGCCCTGGGAATAGTCTGTGTTGAGCCAAAAACCCCCGGAGATGTGGACATGTCCCAGGGAAGGCCCCTAAAAAAGGTCTATAGGCTGGCGACTGATAAGGATATTGAAAAATACGAAAAAAACTGTGAATTAGAACAGGAAATATACACCTTTTGTTACGAAAAAATAAAGGAGAGGTCCCTCCCCATGTGCCTTGTGGCCGTGGAGCGTCTTTTTGACGGGAGCAAGGTTATGGTCTATTTTTCCTCGGAGGGGAGGGTGGACTTCCGTGAATTGGTGAAGGATCTGGTTCAGAAGTTTCACACGAGAATCGAGATGAAACAGATCGGAGTTCGCCACCAGGCCAAGATGGTGGGGGGCCTGGGGACCTGCGGGAGGCAGCTCTGTTGCTCCAGCTTTATATGCAATTTCGAACCAGTGTCCATAAAAATGGCCAAGAAGCAGAACCTGTCCCTTAATCCCTCGAAGATATCGGGCATGTGCGGCAGGCTGATGTGTTGTCTGGCCTATGAATATGGTTACTACGAAAACGCTCGAAAGGATATTCCCAAGGTAGGCAAAAAGGTGAATACCAGAAAGGGAAAGGGCAAGGTCGTTCGTCAGAACCTGCTGAGGGAATCGATCACAGTTCTCCTGGATTCAGAAGAGGAGATTGAGGTCGCGTGCAAGGATATTATAGAAGATAAGGTCCAGGAGAGCGACAAGGAAAGGAGTGAATAACAGCAGAATTGTCAGAACAATTTTATATAACAACACCCATATATTACGTTAACGCCGAGCCTCACATAGGCCACGCCTATTCGACAATCGTGGCGGACCTATTAAACAGGTTTCATCTGATCTCCGGTTCGGAGACCTTTTTCCTGACCGGGACTGATGAACACGGAGACAAGATAGTAAAGGCAGCGCTGAAAGAGGGGCAATCTCCCAAGGAGTATGTCGATAGAATAAGCGGCCTTTTCAGATCCCTGTGGCCCAAACTGAATATCAGCAACAGCTATTTTGTTCGCACCACGGACCCGGCACACGAGGAGACCGTGAAGCTGATCCTGAACAGGATTAATGACAAGGGGGACATATACTTCAGCGAATATACCGGGCTTTACTGTTTCGGGTGCGAAAGATTTTTCACGGAAAGAGAACTGGTCAACGGCAAGTGTCCGGATCATCAGACAACCCCCGAGGTGATCAGGGAATCCAACTATTTTTTCCGTATGAGCGATTATCAGGACTGGCTTATTGATCACATAAAGAAAAATCCGGATTTCATCAGACCGGAAAGATATAAGAACGAGGTACTCTCTTTTCTGAAAGATCCCCTTGAGGACCTGTGTATTTCCCGCCCGAAATCCAGGCTCGAGTGGGGCATTACAATGCCCTTTGACGGGAATTATGTCATATACGTGTGGTTTGACGCCCTTATTAATTATGTCTCTGCCCTCAATTACCCCCGGGGCGAGCTCTTCAGAAAATTCTGGCCCGTGGCCCAGCACGTTATCGGCAAGGATATCCTGAAACCCCACGGCATATACTGGCCGTGCATGTTGAAATCTGCAGGCATCGAACCCTATAGACATCTCAATGTATCCGGGTACTGGAATATCGCCGAAGGGAAGATGTCAAAGAGCCTGGGAAACGTTGTAAAGCCGCTGGATCTCGTGGAGATATATGGCCTGGATGCCTTTAGATATTATTTGCTCCGTGAAATGGTCTTCGGACTTGATTCAGAGTTCAGTGAAGAGGGGCTCGTTGCAAGGATCAATGCCGATCTGGCGAACGATCTGGGAAACCTTGTGAGCAGAAGCCTGACCATGGTGCATAAATACTTTCACGGTGAGCCTCCCGTGCCCGGCCCAGGCGAGGAAATAGACGCTGGGCTCAAAAACGATGCATGTGGCGTTATTGATACCTATTCCGGTCTCATGGCCGGACTGGGTTTCCATAAGGCCCTCATGGCCGTCTGGGAGGTAATCGGGAAGGTCAACAAGTATATAGTCGCAACAGAACCCTGGGAACTGGCCAAGGCCGACAGGCACAGGCTGTCCACGGTGATGTTCCATATTATTGAGTCAATCAAGGTGATATCCGTGCTCCTCTGGCCCTTCATGCCTGGGTCCTCTGAAAGGATACAGGATCTCCTGGGGCTGCCCAGGAAGGGAAGGGATCTTGGATTGGATGATATCCGGGAGTGGGGAAAGGTGACTTCAGGGAGATCAATTTCCAGGGCCCCCCGGCTGTTTCCGAGGGTTGAGGGGGAAAACAAAAAGGCTGATCGCGGCAGAGAGAGTAAGGAGGGAAAGGTGGAAGATCTGGTCTCTTTTAAGGAATTTCAGAAACTTGATCTCAGGGTAGGCACCATAAGGGGCGCCGAGTTGATACCCGGTTCAAGGAAGCTGATAAAACTAACAGTTGATATTGGAGAAGAAAGGACCGTTGTTGCGGGTATTTCCGGACACTACTCCGAAGATGATCTAATTGAAAAGCAGGTGGTTCTTGTCGCGAACCTTGAGCCCGTCAAATTGATGGGTGTGGAATCCCGGGGGATGGTACTGGCCGCTGAAGACGAATCAGGGGTACATCTCTTGATTCCGGATGCGGGTACCGTCCCGGGGAGCAGGATAAGGTGATATAATTTGCGCCAGTTTCACATAAAATCCTATTTTTCCTTGACATTTGACTGATTTATATCTTATTTAAGAACCGTAATAATGGCCCGGCTCTTTTCGCGGGTCGGTTTCACCCGGAATGATTGTTCATTTTGCCGGAGTGGCGACCTGAGGATCTGGAGCGTAATGGTAACTATTATTCAAGGAGGTCAATGCTTTGGCAGAAGGGACAGTAAAGTGGTTCAGCGACAAGAAGGGGTACGGCTTTATCTCACAGGAGACCGGTCAGGATATCTTTGTCCATTTCTCATCCATCGACGGGGCAGGGTTCAAGACCCTCGCGGAAGGGGAGCACGTGAGCTTTGACGTGGAAGATGGTGACAGGGGGCCTGTAGCCAAGAACGTCAAAAAACTCTAATCTGCGCGGAGGCGATTTCCAGGGGAGGCATCTCGTTTTTAACAATCGGGGTGCCTTTTTTATTATGAAAGTAGCCACATTCAATGCCAATTCCATCCGCTCCAGGATGGAAATAATAACCGACTGGCTAAAGAAAGAAAAACCGGACATCCTCTGTCTTCAGGAGACCAAGGTCCAGGACCCGGATTTTCCATCGGAACAGTTTGACGACCTGGGTTACCGGGCTTTTTTCAGGGGGCAGAAGGCTTACAATGGTGTGGCGATAATATCGGGACTCCCCCTGGATAATGTGAGGAGGGATCTTTCCGAAGGACAGGATGAGCAGGCTCGGTTTATCAGCGGCCGGGTCCTTGATCTTTCAGTGATAAACGTGTACGTGCCCCAGGGATTTGCTGCGGGAAGCGACAAATTTCAATATAAGCTGAACTGGTTGAAAGATCTCTTGTCCTTTCTGGAAAGGGACCATGATCCGGGTCTCCCCCTCCTGCTGCTCGGGGATTTTAACGTGGCCCTGGAACCTATTGATCTCTATGACCCTGAAGGGCTCCGTGGTGAGGTGGGTTTTCATCCCGATGAGCAGGCAATGATGAAGAAGTTCTTTGACTGGGGATTAATAGATGTCTTTCGAAAACATGAGCCCGGCGGAGGGCATTACACATTCTGGGACTACAGGATCCCGAACGGCTTTAAAAGAAATATGGGATGGAGGATAGACTATATCCTTGCCACCCAGACGCTGGCTGAACGGTCGAGAAAGGCATGGGTAGACACTGAGCCGAGGATCAGGGAAAAACCTTCCGATCATACCTTTCTTGTGGCTGAATTTGATCTCTGAATCGTAATCGTACTGCAACGTTGTCCCTTCAAGGTATGGAATTGCTCGGGCATTGGCTCACGACAGGGCATCGGGCATGATCGGGCTTTTTTGCCGTGCAGATCGCCCTTCCGTGGTAAATCAGGATATCGGAAAAACGCCTCCATCTCTCCCTTGGAAGGAGATTTTCGATATCCTTTTCTATCTTATCGGGGTCCTGATTCTCAGTAAGCTCAAGCCTGAGTGAGAGCCTCTTGACATGTGTATCCACTACAACGCCCGGGATATCAAAGGCGGCGCCCAGCACGCAATTTGCGGTTTTTCTGCCCACACCAGGCAACTTCAGCATTTCTTCCATTGAGGCGGGGACCTCGCCCCCATAAAGGTCCAGCAGCCCCTGACAGCAGCCCCTGATGGATCTGGCCTTGTTCCTGAAGAAACCCGTAGGCCTGATGTCCATTTCGAGTTCGGCGACGGGCACCTTCAGATAATCTTGAGGACTTTTGTATTTTTTAAAAAGGGATTGGGTGACCTGATTGACCTGCTTATCCGTGCACTGGGCGGACAGGATGGTGGATATCAGGAGCTGAAAGGGGGTCCGGTATTTAAGGGCGGTCTTTTCACGGGTATAAAGGGGGTCCAATGTCTCAAAGACATATTCGGCCCTCTCTTTTTTCCTTTTTAGGCTTTCCATATTGGATTCTTGACTTAAACCCGGATGCAGGCTACTTCGTGCCCATCGCCGATACTGCGCAGAGGCGGCACATCCCTGCTGCATTCGGGTATGGCCATGAAGCAGCGGGGATGAAAGCTGCAGCCGGATGGTGGATTCAGGGGGCTGGGAACCTCTCCCTTCAGGATGATGCGCTCGCGGCCTTCCTCAACAAAGGGATCGGCAATGGGGATGGCGGATAGCAGCGCCTTGGTATAGGGATGCTTCGGTTCCTTGTAGAGGGTTTGCGAATCTGTGATCTCGACGATACGGCCGAGATACATCACTGCCACCCTATTGCTTATGTGTTTGACGACGGAGAGATCATGGGCAATAAAGAGATAGGAAAGGCCCTCCAATCCTTCCTGGAGTTCCTCCAGGAGATTGATAACCTGCGCCTGTATGGACACATCAAGGGCGGAAATAGGTTCATCGCAGATTATCAGGGAGGGCTCACAGGCCAGGGCCCTGGCCACGCCGATACGCTGTCTTTGGCCGCCGCTGAACTGATGGGGGAAGCGGTCCTTCATGCTTGGGTCGAGGCCGACTATGCGGAAGATCTTCTCGACTTTATCCATATATTCTGAATTACTGGTCACCATGTTGTGGATCTTCAAAGGCTCACCCACGATACTCCCCGCGCTCTGGCGCGGATCCAATGAACTGTAAGGGTCTTGAAAGATAATGGCGATCTTGCGGCGGGTCTCCCTTATCTTTTCCTCCGAACAGGACAGGATATCCTCTCCATCGAAAAAGATCTGACCGGCAGTAGGTTGATACAGCCTCAGAATACAGCGACCGATGGTCGTCTTACCGCAGCCGCTCTCTCCCACCAGACCGAGAGTCTCACCCCTCTTTAATTTAAAGTTGACGCCGTCAACGGCTTTGACGTCAGCGATTTTCTTTCGTAAGAGGCCCCTGGTCACGGGGAAGTACATTTTCAGGTCTTTAACATCCAGAATATTATCGTTCATCTGATGATCCACTTTTATTCTCCTAAGTCAAGGTGGCAACCGACATAGTGTTGGTCTCCAACATGGGTTAGCGAAGGCCAGGACTGATGAAGACATTTTTCGGTCTTATAGGAACATCGGGGCAAAAAGGCGCAGGTAGAGGGCATATTAATCAGATTAGGAGGCAGGCCCTCAATGGGGACGAGTTTCCTGCCCGCTTCCTCATCCAGCCTTGGGATGCATTTGAGAAGGCCGATGGTATAGGGGTGCAGAGGGTTCCGGAATATCTCCTTTGTGGTTCCCGACTCTACGATACGGCCGGCATACATGATATAGATCCTCTGGGCATAACGGGCCACAACGCCCATATTATGGGTCACAATGATCAGCGAGGCGTTAAATTTCTCCACCATTTCCTTCATAAGCTCCAGGAGCTGGGCCTGTGTGGTTACATCCAGGGCCGTGGTAGGTTCATCGGCGATGAGTATCTTGGGGTTGCAGGAGAGTCCCATCGCAATCATCACCCTCTGTCTCATACCTCCGCTGAAGTGGTGGGGATAATCGTCTATACGGTTTTCAGCGCTCGGGATACCGACCGTCTTAAGCAGTTCGATGGCCCAGTCTTTGGCCACGGACCTGCTCATATCCATGTGAAGCTCCAGCATCTCTGTCAATTGTCTTCCAATGGTCAGTACCGGATTAAGTGAGGTCATGGGCTCCTGGAATATCATCGCTATCTTGGCGCCGCGAATTGAACGCATTTCAGGGCTGTGCCTCCCGAATTCGAGCAGGTTGCGACCCTCGAACATGATTTCACCGCCGACGATTTTACCCGGAGCGTTGATCAGTTGCAACACCGACAGCTGGCTGACCGATTTCCCGCAGCCGCTTTCGCCGACCAGACCGATGATCTCCTGTTCATCCAAGTGATAGGAGACTCCATCCACGGCCTTGACCAGCCCGCTTTCCGTGGCAAATTGCGTTTCCAGATTAGTAACATGTAGTAGCTCTGCCATATGATGTTCCTTTTTCAATCAATTTTAACATAAAATATCTCTATAGCAATCCTCTCAATCTGGGATCAAGTGCGTCTCTCAGACCGTCCCCCACCATGTTGAAGGCAAAAACAACCAGCATGATTGTCAGTCCCGGCGCAAAGGAGAGCACGGGATTCGTAAGCAGGTACTGATATCCGTCAGCGACCATGGAACCCCATGCCGCGCCCGGCGGTTCTATCCCGATGCCTAAAAAGCTTAAAGAGGCCTCGGCCAGGATAAGCATTCCAAGCTGCAGCGTGATCAGGACGATCATTGGTGGAAGTGAATTGGGCAGCACGTGCCTTAGCATTGTGCGCACATTACCCGCGCCCATTGCCTCTTCGGCGAGGATATAGTCATTTTCCCTCACGCTGAGGGTGATCCCGTGCATGACCCTTGCATATCCGGGAACTGTAGCTACACTGAGGGCTATGATGACGTTCTGGATGCCGCCGCCTAAAACGGCGGCAATAACAAGGGCGAGCAGAAGCATGGGAAAGCACATAAGGGCGTCCATACACCTCATGATGATCATATTGGCCAATCCGCCTAAGTATCCGGCGAGGAGCCCCAGGGAGACGCCGATTACGGCCGCGATTCCCACCGTAATGAACCCCACCATAAAGGCAGTCCTTGAACCGTATATTAGCCGGCTCAATGTATCCTTGCCGAGGACATCGGTGCCGAGGGGATACTTCCAGCAGGGTTGAAGCAGGGAATCGGCCAAATTGCCCCGGTAGGGGTTGTGTGGCGCAAGCCAGTTCGCAAAGATGGCGGTAAAGGCCATCATCATTAACACGACCAGTCCGAATATTACCAATTTACGCTGGAAAAAGACCCTCCGAAAGCGTTTCCATTCGCTTACCGGAGGCGGGGCCTCAGCAGCGCCCGTAATAATGGTTTCTTGCTCCGACATATTTTAAATCTCCTAGCCATAACGTATCCTGGGGTCGAGCCATCCATATGATATATCAACAATCAGATTGCTCACCATAATGATCACGGCAATTACAAGGGTACCGGACTGAACAACGACATAGTCCTGAGCGAAAACGCTGGTCACGAGCAGCCTGCCGACACCAGGAATGGCGAACACGGTCTCAACGAGCACCGAACCGGCGAAAACAAAGCCTACACCTATACCAAGCAGGGTTATCACCGGGATAAGGCTATTTTTAAGGATGTGCCTGAGCACTATCACGCGCTCTCTCAGGCCCTTGGACCACGCCGTACGGACATAGTCCTGCTGGGCGACCTCAAGGACGCTGGACCTCATCTGGCGCGCGTTCATTGCCAGACCCACAATAGAAAGGCATATCACGGGCATGACGGCCTTTCTAATGCTTAACCAGAGGTTATCAAAAGGCGAGGTGTATCCGGCGATGGGAAGCCAGCCGAGCTTGAGGCCGAAAAAATAGATCAGGAGGAGCCCCAGCCAGAAGACGGGAACGGTCACGCCCACATTGGCAAAGGTCGTGGCAAGGGTATCTATCCACGTACCTCGTCTCAGGGCCGCCACAAGCCCTAACAGGATTCCGAGGACACCACTCAGTATAAAAGCTGACATCCCCAGGTACAGGGTTACGGGGAATCGCTCGAGCATGAGCTTGCCCACATCTTCATGATAGTTTATCGACATCCCCAGGTCCCCATGCAGGATGCCCCATATCCATCGGACATACTGAACGAGTATGGGCTTGTCCAGCCCGAACTCGACCCTGAGGTGTTCGACCTCTTTCATGGACATGCTTCCGGATGTCTGGGACTGCGCCACAAAGATCAGCAGGGGATCGCCTGGGAGCAGCCGTATGACGAAGAAGACTATCAGGGTTACGAGAAAAAGGACAAGCAGCGCCATCAAGAGTCTGCGTATGATATAAGCGGTCATACAAAACCCTCGGTTAAGAAAAAATGTCTGAAGCCGGATAATCCGCTCTTAAAACAAAATATTGGTCGGGAGCGTGTTACCCGGCTTCTCCATATCACAAAATATTAGTGCTCCCCAAGCCACTCATTATAGGTCTGCCTTGCCACCATATGTTCCCTGAGAAAGGTGGTATGGACCCAGGGCTGTATCATATAGGCGGACGGGACAAGATATATAGGTATCACCAGACACTCATCGGCCATCAGCCTTACAAGTTTTTTCGTCATGGCCTTCTGGCTCTCCACGTCGTATGCCTTATAGGCCTCATCGCACAGCTTGATCAATTCGGGCGGCCTCTTGAAGCTGGCGTAGTTGGCCTGTGGCTGCGGACCGAACTGGGCAAAGAATGTCTGGAGGTAGTTGGGGTCCACTCCGGTCAGGAAGAGTATCAGGTCTTCCCAGCCCTCAAGCCAGAGTGCATTGAAGAACCTGCCGGGGTCGGCCAGATCAATCTTGACCTCGATGCCTATGTCACGGAGGTAGCCTGCAATGGCCTCTGCTTCTTCCGGCCAGGTCCCTACAGCCATGGCAGTCAGTTTGATCTTGAGACCCTTGCCGTAGCCTGCCTCCGCAATCAGCTTCTTGGCCATCTCAGGGTTATAGGGCCGGCCCTTGTAATCGGGGTCATACCCCCACTCGCCGGGAGGCGCCACCATGGTCATCGGCACATAATAACCAAACCCTAGGGCCTTGGCCATGGCGGGCTTGTTAAGGGCATACTCTATGGCATAACGCAGTCTCTTGTCATTGAACCTTGATTTTGGGTCTTTGGTATTTATATATATCATTCGAGGGAGACCATAGCCACTCTGCCTGACAAATCCCTTTTTCTCCAGCTCCGCCTGGTATTTTACCGGGGTCTGGTACCACATATCCGCTTCTCCCGCCTGCATCATGGCGGAAGCGGTTACGGGGTCGGGGATGTAGGTGACCGTTATGCCGTCGAGATAGGGTTTGCCCTTCTGCCAGTAGTCTTCATTCTTGACCCATTTTATGTGGGCATCCCTCTTGTATTCCCCCAGTTTGAAGGGTCCTGTTCCAACGCAGTTGGCCCTGGCCCAGGCCTTGCTTTTTTCAATATCCCCGCCCCCGGCCTTGTCCCAGCCAGCTTTCGAATACATGGGGACCCAGCCGAGACCGAAAAGGAACTGGTTGTTAAAATCGGTTATGTGGAGGACCATGGTGTAATCATCAACAACTTCAATGGATTCTATCTTATCATCGAACATCAGTCTCTTGGTATCCTTATAGAGCTGATAGTTCCAGGCCGCGACCTCTGCGTTGAAGTCGGAACCGTCATGGAACTTGATGCCTTTTCTCAGCTTAAAGGTCATGGTCTTTCGATCTTCACCAACTGTCATGGATTCGGCCAGGAAAGGGACAATCTGCTTGTTCTCATTGGTCTCCATCATCCTTTCCACTGCAGGCAGGACCGCTATTTCATCACCAGGTCCCATTTCGGGCAGATAGCCCAGGACCCTCGGACCACTTGCGTCAATTTCTCTGAGTATCCCACCGTACCTGGGCTTCTCTTCGCCGAAACCGTCGGAAACCAGAAAAATCGCTGAAACAAAGAAAATCAAAGCCATTATTAGGTATTTTTTCATTGCTTCCCCCCTTTTTTTAATTTTGGAATAGACCCTGTTTCCAATTTTTCAGGTGTTGATTTCTTGATTCACCTCCTTCTCCCGGGAAATTACCTGATTTGGACTCATTGTCAAAATGTATATTGACCATGCCTCTTATTACGGGAACAAGTTGCACTGTTTCATGATCTTTTTTCGGATTGATCGGGCCTGGGCCGACGGACAGTCCCTGGCAGTATGGATAGTCAATAGAAGCTTGCATTGTTTGAGGTGTTCCTTTGATATCCTTAATACATCTACCTGCCCTTGATTCGCTGAATTTGGATCTCTTGGCGTCTATAAACTCATCTAAGCCGGGTCATTGATCTGGCAAGGATTTTTCGGGGTTCAGAATAGGTAAATTTTTTTTGAGTGTCAATAAAAATACCTCCTTTAATATTTATATCATTGTGATCCAAAATCTGGAGCAGGGAGGTCTTGGCTTTCTAAGGATTGGCACGGAGATTTGGTTATTGGACCTATGCGTGAGTACCATCGGCGCGACAAAGGTCTATTCAAATTACCCATGAAATCCGGGCAAGCTCTGCTCGCCCTCGTCAGAACACCCTAATATTTTTACAATATGGGGTGATTCACGTCCTCAGTGTATGACACGGACGTGAATCACCCGAAATGTCGACAAATGGACAGATACTTACCTAATGCTTTTCCATCCAGTCATCATACACCCTCCAGTTTATGAAACCGTCTTTGCGATAGGTAGTGTGCACATAGGGCGCTATCATATCGGCGGCCGGCGTGTTCCATAAAGGAAGAACACAGGCCTCGTCCGCTATCTGCCTAACAAGCTTCTTGGTCATGGCCTTCTGGCCAGCCTCGTCCCTTATAGAGCGTGACTCCTTGCACATGGCGGCGAATTCGGGCGACCTCTTGAAACTGGCGAGGTTGGTGGCTGGCTCATCGCTGAACCATCGCTGGATGGTTATCAGGTAGTTCGGGTCAAGGCCTGTAAAACAGAGGACCATGTCTTTCCAGCCCGTTCCGAAAACGCTGCCCCAGTACCTTCCGGGGTCTGCCATATCCAGGTTAACCACAATGCCCACGTCACCGAGATAGGCCTTGATCGCCTCCGCGGCATCAGCCCCTCCCCCGATCGTGCTGAAGGCAAGCAGATCCAATTTCAGGCCCTTTGGATAACCCGCCTCGGTCAGGAGTTTTCTGGCCATCTCCGGGTTATAGGGCCTGCCCTTGTAATCCGGGTCATAACCCCACTCCCCTTCAGGACATGTCATCTTGAGGGGGGTAAAATAACCGAAACCGATGGCCTTTGCTATTGCGGCCCTGTCGATGGCATACTCGATTGCCTCACGGACTTTTACCTTTCCCGTGGGAGCATTGGGGTCAGTCGTGTTATAGTAAATCATAGCTGGCAGGGCGCCGTATCCATAATTCCTGATAAAGCCTTTTTTCTCTAATTCGGCCTGGAACCTCGGAGGGACATTCCGCCACATATCCACCTCGCCCGCCTGCAGCATGGCCGCCGCGGTTGTGGGGTCTGGAATGAACTGGAACTCAATGCCGTCAAGATAGGGCCGGTCCTTTCGCCAGTAATCCGGGTTCTTTACCCATTTCAAGGAGACGTCACGTTTATATTCTCCCATTTTGAAGGGCCCCGTGCCGACAAAATTGGCCCGCAGCCACTCAACGTCCTTGGTCGTGTAGGCGAGCTTGGACATCTGAAATTGCCAGCCAAAGCTGTGTATGAGCATGTTATTGTATTCGGTTAAATTGAGGCGGACCGTGTAGTCATCGAGTTTATCGATCGATTTGAGCCTGTTTGCGTACTGGAGCCGTCCCTTTTCCTTGGCAAAGTTGAGGCCCCAGATCATACTGTCCGCGTTCAGGTCCGATCCGTCATGGAACTTGATGCCTTTTCTGAGCTTAAAGGTCATGGTCAGGCCGTCCGGGTCCACGTCCACGGACTCGCACAACTGGGGCACCAGGTCCCTCCCCAGATACATCATGGTCGCCTCGACCCCTGGAAACTCCGCTGTCAAGTCCGTAGGACCTCCCTCGGGCATATAAAAAGAACGCGGGCCGGCAGCGTCAATTATTTTAAGAACGCCGCCATATTGCGGCTTTTCGGCGGCAAGGCCGTTGAGTGCAAGACCTGAAACACTGAATAGTACAATGAAGGAAATCAGCAATAATCTTTTCATTGTCTTTAATCCCTCCCTTCTGGGTAGTCATTTTTATGGTTCCGTGTTCCTTCTCCTAAAAAAAATTCACCTCCTTTCCCTAAGGTAGACTCAATAATACTTACCGTTTTTTATTGCCTTGCAGACACTTGCCGTTGAATAAAGTAAAAAAAAGGCACTTATGAACGATCCATGACGGGCTAAAAGATTAACATGCTAATTCAGTGAAATTTCATGCTCAACCGTTCCACGGTTTCAATAAATCGGCAGAATAATATTGATGGATTATAATAAAAGGGATTTGAATAATAGTGACGCCTTTTTCAAATTTGTTGTATGACATGTCCACCATTATTTGCAGGGTCAGCGGGTAATCGATGAAAAGAAAGTTCCCATAACAAAACCAGGATAGGTAATTTCCCATGGGGTGTCAAATAAAATAATCATCAATCCGGTCGAAGGGCCTGAAATTTTCTTATGGCAACCTCCATGAGGAGCAGAAGCATGGAAAGGAGGGCAAGATAGGGCCAGATCTGCTTGCCGTCTGTCTGGACATTCGCATCCGTCCTGTAAATCTCTCTTGGATCATCATCCTCTTTCAGGATCCGTCCCCTTGTGATCTTTGCAATATCTTCAAGCAGGGCCGTGTCGATCCCCCTGCGGCGCAGTTCATCCGAATAGGGGACGGCGAAACCATATGTCCTCAATGGTAGGAGCCCTTCCTTGCCTGATCCGAAGATACTCAGATAGTACTCACCAGTCTCTTCGGCTGAAAAAATCCCCTGATATCGGCCGGGAGAGACCTGATTCAGGGCGATCTCCTGATCTATCTTTGAAGGGGGCAGTATTTTGAGTTTCAGGTCAAGATAATTGAGGTATTTGTCCCGATTATCGGTCACGTCCACTGTAAATGTCCCTTCGCCCCCCTCCCTTTTGATAAATGCCCTGTAATTTTTAGGCTCCTCCTTTCTCATTGTCCATTTTACCATCTGTGAAATAAATTGACCGTACCGGTCCCAGAGCACCCACTCCTTGCCCCAGGTCCCTTTTAGATCGGAGGTAAAGGCCACGGCCTTACCGAGTCCATAGGTCCAAGAGGCAAGGAGCGGCCCCTTTTCCGTCTCTATCAGGGTCTCCGCCGCAGGCTTGGGGTATGTGGTCACGAGCCCGTATATTCGAGGGAGCTGGTCCATGGGAATGCCACGGGTCATTTCACCCGGCGCTGCCGCATATGGCTGCATAGTCCCTTCCTTCAAAATCTCTCTTGTGACGATCTTTGTCTCCCCCGCGAAGATCCGTGGGATGTGGTCGGCTTTGTCCGTATAGTAATAGCGTCCTCCGCCCCAGTCCGCCATAGACCGCATAAGGGATGTATCGGAATCGTCTCCAAGGGCAACGGTTGACAGGGTGATATCGGCTCCCCTGATCTCCCGGATCAGGGTCTTGAAATCGGCCTTCTGTGTCAGCCCGTCTGACAGGACAATAATATGCTTTTTGGCCGCCTTGGTCTCCTTAAGGAGTCTGAAGGCCTCTGACAGGCCTGGATAGAGGTCTGTTCCACCGTCGGCTGCCAGGGTTGAGAGTTCTCGCGCGATTCTCTGGCGTTCATCGGCCTTGGTTACCGGAACAATCCATTGAAATGCCGTATCAAAGGCGAGGACCCCGACCCTGTCCCCCGGATTGAGCATCTCTACAGCTGAAAAGGCAGCCATCTTGGCCCCGTCAAGCTTCTTTTTGCCGCTCAGATGCCCTGTCATGCTCAGGGACTTGTCAATAACCAGTATCAGGCACAGGCCGGGAGATTCGACCGGAGTCGGCACGTCCATAGAAACGGGGAGCGCCTTTTCGACCGCCGTATTAAGATATTGACCTGCGCCGAAACTCTTATCCCCGCCGATCATGATCAAGCCTCCGCCCGTGTCCCTTACGTACTTTTCAAGATTCTCCATGGCGTTGGGGGAGAGCTCCCAGGAGGGGACATTGTCCAGGATTACGGCGCTGTAATCCAGGAGGCCGTGAAGGGACTCGGGCAGGTCACGGGCCTCACGGGTCGCTATGTCAAGGCCCTGAGTTCGCAAGGCCCTTATAAGGGAATTCTCCTTCACCTTTCCGGACGTAAGGTAAAGGACTGACGACTTCCTGGTGCCCTGGGTGAATGACAGGCCCTCATTGTTCCGGGCCACGGCGTCATTCTGGGCATTGACGACAGCCCTGTAGAGGTGAAGACCATGCTCTTTGATGGTATCAATGAAACGAAACACATTTTTGCCAATACTGATTCTCACGGCCTGATCAGCGATGAGGGCCCCGTCCTTTAACAGGAAAAGCTCGCCGTCCATGTTACCACTGCTCGTGATAAGGAGCCTTACCTCAAAAGGCGTTTCAAGGGGCACCGCCTCCGGTGTCTCCAGTTTTTCAATCAGCATATCCTGCTGCTGATCAGCGGTGTCCAGAAGGACAGGGTATATCTCCACGCCCAATGAACGAGCCAGATGTGCACTCTCAAGGCCGTCCCCCCTGTTCTGATTGCCGTCGGAAAAGAGGATGATCCGGTTTTTGCCGTACCGGGGGAATTTCCCCAGCGCCAATTGAATGGCGTCGTGGATATTAGTGGAGTTCCTGTCGACCCTGGATTCCATCACGGGTCTGGCAAACCCCTTCTTCAGGGGAATTTCCAGAGACGAGTCCTTGCCGAAGATGATCAGGCCTGACCGGTCCTCTTCGCCCATGCCCTGTGCAGCCCTTTCCATCCACTCGATCGCGGCGCTCTTCACTGGATTCCCCATGCTTTCAGATACATCCATGCAGAAAATAAGATTTACCCGGTCGGACCCCGTTACCCACCTGGGATCGGCAAGGGCGAGTCCCAGCAAGAATATGAGCAGCGACCTCATTATTCCCGGCGCCAGCCTTCTTTTCCCCTTCCGGCCTCTTAGGGGAGACCGGCCCATCATCGCCCATATTAGGGGTATCAGTAGCCAGGCGAGGAGAAAAAGGGGTTTTACAAAAACAATAGGCATCTTGCTTCCCTTAAGGGTTTTTAAACCAGACAATCCATTCAACGGCCATGGTAATGGATGCCAGGAGGAGCAGAACAATCCACAAGGGGAATTCTGCCCTCATCATCTCGGACCCTGAACCAGGCATCGCGCCTGCTCCCTGAGCGTTCAAGGTCGGTGCAAGTATGTCCGATTCCGATTCATCAAGGAGGTTTACCGCGAAAAGGGAGTACTTTTCGCCTTCTTTGACCGCATAAAGGCCTGCCTCTCTGGTGTCCGAGTAAAGGAAAGGGCTGTCCGTGAGGTTGTGCTCTTCCTCCTGGCCGGATGGCCGTGTAATGGAAAAGGTCTTTGTCCCCGGTTCGAGGTAGATACTATAGGGTTCCCCTGCTTTGGACTGCCTGGTTGAGAAATTGAGTTTTTCAGGGTGAAGCCATCTGAAGATATTTCCCATCATGACGGGAAAGGCAAACCTGAGGGGGAGATCGGATCTTTCAGGGTCGAATCCCAGGAAGACGGCCCTGAGGCCGCCCTTTTCATAGGCATACATGAGACCCGTTTGAGAGGATTCGATGAGCGGGCGCAGGGTCTCCGCCTTTACCAGGGCGGCCTTTTCAATGTGGACATCCCTCATGTCCAGACCCGCCGTAAGGGGATGTCCGGAATCCCAGTCCAGTACGACGGGCCCCTTTATGGTCCCGGTTTCCGAGACAGGGAGAGAAGGGGAGAAGGAGTCGATCAGGAGAAAATTGCCCTGTTCGGTGTGAGGCGGGGAGATCCGGTCGAGGATGATAATATCATACTGCCTGATGAGGTTATCCCATGTGGATGGAGTGATCTCCTTTAATGTATCGATCCTGAACCTCGGCTGGACCTCCAGGATTTTTTCCAGGAAATAATTACCCTTTGACACGAGGAGGACCCGAACCTCTTTATCCGGGTCGAGCACGGCCAGGGCCCTGTTATCGACCGGAAAATCGTCTATTATCTCCAGGGTGACCTGGGCCAGGCCCCTGAGAGGGGCGGATCTGGGGATTATTATGATCTTCTTTTCCCTCCCCTTGAGACCTATTGTTTCCTTATAAATTGTTTCTTTTCCAATGGTTACACGAATCGGACAGATTACGGGCCCGGGATTGAAATTTTTGACCTCCAACATGATCTCATATTCACCGGGCGAAGCTGTTTCAGGCCGCACATCAAATGCAGTGATTCCGATGTTTCGAGACCCCCCCTTTATGAGAACCGGCCTGATCCTGCTGTTCAGGCCAATAAGCCTTTTGAAATCATGATCCGCGCCGTCGGTGATAAAGGATATCCAGTCGTCCCTGTCAGGGTCCAAAAACGAGAGGGCCAGGTACAGGGCCTTTTCCAGCCTGCCGGGGGTATCTGAGGGCCGGATATCCCTGATAATCTCCTTCAACCGGCGCCTGTCCGCTGAAAAGCCGGACCTTATGACCGGACTGTTGCCAGCCTCGATGAGGAGAAGCCTGCTCTCCTTTGGGAGGGCGTCAATGAGTCTGATGGCCTCTTTCCTGGCCATATCGAATCTGGTGCCGGAGGCTGAGCCGGCCTTCATGCTGGCGCTCGTGTCCAGTACCATGATCACATCGCCCCTTAAGGGGGTGTCATAAAACCAGACCGGTCTGCCCAGGGCCAGGGCCGTGAATATCAGGGCAAGAATCTGGAGGAGGAGCGGCAGGTTTTTCATGAGTCGATGGAGATGGAACCCACCCTTTCGCTCCCTCATTACCTCCTGCCAAAGGAACATGGTCGTTACATCCACCTGCCTTGGTCTGGGTTTGAGGCTGTGGATAATGATGAGCAGGGGAATGAGCCCCAGAATGAAAAGTGTGCCCGGATTAAAAAAGTGTATTGTCACTGACTGCCTGATTTCTATAAGTATTTAAATACCGGTCCCCGGACTGTCGAAGATCCAGGGCATCATGAGTCAGAATTGGTTAAGCCCTGCCTGAACATTCGTTGGTCTCGCTAAAAAGTAGCGGGGTGTATAAATTGAATAGCGGCGCAGGGCGTAGGGCTCAAGGCGCAGGGAGAGAAAAACGAAGTCATGTTTTACCTTATGCCCAGAGCCTTGTGCCTTAAACCTTTTTATAGATATCCACCTTGAAGAGATAACATTGCCTACCTCGCTTAGGTGATGTCTCCAGAGGCGAAAGTAAATACCTTGTCCTTTGGACCCGGAATATCAACGAAAAAGACCGCCTTTTGTTAAGAGATCAAGTATAAAATCTTCAAAGGGAATAGCCGTGTCCGCCAGGTGATAGTCGATGTTGTTTATGAGACAGAACTCACGTATGTCTGCGATAAATCCCCTCACCCTCTGTTCGAAGGAATCCATCGCATCCGAATCCAGGGTCATATTCCTCGTCTTCCCGGTCTCCACGTCCCTCATTGTGACGGCCCCTGACAAAGAGGGAGAGATCTCTCCGTGATCGAGCACCTGAATGATGGTGGTATCCATTTTAGCGGTGCGCAGGGCCTGGAAACCGTCCCTGTAACCCTTGGGATCCAGGAGGTCGCTTATCACAATGGCGACACCCGGACGCTTCGCGGCAAGGGCGACCTCTGTAAGACATGAATTCAGGTCCGTATCTCCCTCAGGTTTCAGCGAGACCAGATATTTTAAGGCCTCGATATATACCTGCCTGCCCTTTTTGGGTGATTTGCTCTCCCTCAGGCTGTCGGCAAAGGCGAGGATCCCCACCCTGTCAAGGTTGGCCAGGCCGATATAACAGAGGGCCGCGGCTATCTTTTTGGCATAGATATCCTTGGGAAGGATCCCCGTTCCCATGGAGCCGCTCATGTCCAGGAGTATGTGGACGGGCAGGTCCTCCTCGGCGTGAAACAATTTGATAAAGAGCCTGTCCAGCCGGCCGTAGACGTTCCAGTCGATATAACGGAAATCGTCCCCTTCCTGGTATTTCCTGTAATCCTGGAATTCAAGGCTGACCCCGCTTTTCATGGACCGGTGTTCCCCCTTGCCATGACCGATAATCCTCTTTTGGGCCAGTATCTTGAGCCTCTCCAGTTTTCTTAAGAACTCTTCATCTAAGAAAGATTCAAGGACCGCGTCCATATCAGGGTCTCCTGATAGAATCTCAATCCCGCACCCTTTCCGGGACTCCTTTTAATATGTCATGGATAATTTCGTCCGCATCAATCCCTTCGGCCTCTGCCCTGAGGTTCATGATAATACGGTGTCTCAGGGCCGGTCCGGCCATGTCCCTGATGTCCTCCAAAGAGACATTGTACCGCCCGCTGAGGAGGGCCGCGACCTTGCCCGCCCTTATCAGGGTCTGGACTCCCCTCGGGCTGGACCCGTAATGCACATACATGCCGGCCCTTTTGATATGGTAGCTATTACCGGGGTGTGTGGCCATAACCAGCCTTATGGCGTAATGTTTAACGTGCTCGGCAACGGGGGTCTGCATGACAAGGGCTTTCATCCGGAGAATCGATTCGGGATCCATGACCTTGGCAAGCTCCGGCTCTTCCTCTTCCGTGGTTTTTTCAATGATCTCCATGAGCTGATCGGGGGTGGGATAGTTCACCTTGAGTTTGAAGAAAAACCTGTCAACCTGGGCCTCCGGGAGTGGGTAGGTCCCTTCCATCTCCAGGGGATTCTGGGTCGCCAGCACCATAAAGGGCGGCTCCAGGGCATATTCGGTGCCGAACACCGTAACCTTTTCCTCCTGCATGGCCTCCAGGAGGGCCGATTGGGTCTTTGGCGTGGCCCTGTTGATCTCGTCTGCCAGGATTATCTGGCCGAATATGGGCCCTTTATAGAATTCGAAATAGCGGTTCCCCTTCTCGTCCTCGTTCACGATATTGGTCCCCAGGATATCTGCCGGCATCAGATCCGGAGTGAACTGGATACGGGAATATTTCAGATCGAGTATCTTGCTGAAGGTCTTGACGATCAAGGTCTTGCCAAGACCTGGGACACCCTCGATGAGGACGTGCCCGCCGCAGAGGATAGAGATATAGATGTTGCGAATGACTTCAGTCTGTCCGACAATAACCCTGGACAGGGCCTTATTGATAAGATCAAAGTTCCTTTTTATGGAATCCGCCTCTTCAAGGGTTGTTTTCATCTCCATGTCCTTCCGTTCCAAGTCCAATTGACAGAAAATAGTTCTTAACGATTTCCCTCTGTTCAGGGGGCATGTCCTCCTTTACAAGGGCAGCTTCAAGGGCCTGTTCATAGGGCCTGTAAACGTCCTCGGTCTTTGTTTCGGCCCTGCCGATCACGGGCAGGGATCTTATGTGGTCATTATACTGCTCTCCGGGCCCGGATATGCCCTCATCTCTGATCATGGGCCCCTTTGCCCCTTCAAGATCTTTGGCCTCTTCCTTTATGCCCTTTGCTTTTTCGGTTCCTGCCGTAAATAAGGACCTTTTTTCCTGAGAGGAAGGGGGGCTGTCTGAACCGTCGCCACCCTTAAAGGCACGCTCCGTGGAAAGGTCGGGTAAGGTGTCCTGAGGGATGGAGTCTTCCTTTCCCCATGTCTCAAGACCTGACCTGACCATGATATCTTCAAGGAACCCCTCAATTTTAAGGTTACTCTCAAGCTGGTCCAGGTCCTCTTTAAGGGATGCAGGGATCTCACCCCCGAAGAGATCTTTGAGGCTTTTCATCATCTCCCCCATCTCCTCTGGATCAGGTCTTTCCTTTAAAAGGGGATTCAGCATGGGCAGGCTTGAGGGATCTCCGGCAATAAGGTCTTTTCTGAGCCGGTCGCCGAGTCTGGCGTTTTCGGCTGAGACCGATTTTTTCAGCATCCCCACAGATTTGAGGAATCTCTTTTCCTTTAAATCGCCCTTTTTCAGCTCGGTTGCTATCTTTTCCATCTCCTTATAGACCTCGCTTTGAAGACCTTTGCCAGCCGTATTTTCGGGTTTTTGCCTGGAGAATCGTTCCATCCTGATGCCAAGCTCCCTGAGCCTCTCCTGACCAGGGGGCCCTGTTTTCCGATCGGCGGGAGATAAATCCACAAAGAATAGCAGCATTAAAAGTAAAGAGAACAGGGGAATGAGAATATATAAGGGCGAAAGGCCTCTGGGAGAGATTTGATCCCTCCTGATCGATTCAAGACATTGGGCCGCGTCCATCATAAGGAGATCCGACATGGAGGATTTCCGTCCAGGCCTGTGATATTCGAAGGCCGTGCTCAGCCTTTCCTTCAATCGGAGTCGCTGGTCAATTCCGATCAGCTCTGCCTGGAGCCCTCTATTTTTTCGAAGGCCTCTAAGTCCGGACAGGGCAATGGAGAACAGGATGATAAGGGGGTAGACCGCGTATCCTTCCCATTTGAACAGGCCGGTCTTCTGGATGCCCAGTGCGATCGTAAAGAGGAGCAGGGAGAGAAAAAGGGCGAAGATGCACACGCGCAGGATTTTCTCCCTGAGGATCAACCCTCGGAGTCTTGAGAACTGGATCTCGAATTGATTGACAGGGTTCATGGTTCGGTCCCCATATCTCTATTATAATGACTGACCAGGAACTGATTGACCAGTATTATAAGGATAATGGCCGCAGGAACAAGGATCATGTAAAGAGAAAATGCGCTGATCCGGGTCAAAGAAGGGATCTCCTTATCCATGAACAGGCCGTAAACAATGAGGAGGGGGTTGGCGAAAGGGGCAAAGGCAAGGGTGGCGAAAATAAAAAAAATAAAAAATCCCCTGGAGAGGATATATCCGATCGGACTCCATCTTCCGAAAATCAGACAGAGCATGAAGGCCAACATCCGGCAGAGCAGAGAGGCGGTGATGAGTATTGAGAGGGTCTTAAGCAGCACCTGAAGAGCGATCTCCGAAAAGGCCCCCGAGACAATAAATAGGGGCAGCAATAAAAGGATCAGGAACAGTAGATGGAGGAGGGATGCCGGAAGTCCGTGGGAAAAAAAATCATGGGTCTCCTCATAGGTCTTTGTTCCTTGCCGCATAAGCCTTGAAGTCCTGTCCTTTGGTATTATTTCGCCTCCGCCTATCCGGAGATTGATAAAAGAGAAGATAATAAGCGCGGACTCGATTAAGATCAAAAAGACAAGGGGGATCTCATTATCTCCCAAAAATTCAAAAAGCTCCTTTCTCGGGAGGGACAGGAGAAGGATGGGAGTGAGGAGCGTGAGGCATAGGGAAATGATGGAAAGCATCCTGGGCGAAAGGGGAGGGGCCAGGGAGCTTTCATGGTCACGTGTCAAATCGTCAAACTTCATAGGGTCTCCTGGACGTATCTATAGTGGACGACTTATTTGTAGCGTTGCCTATGCTCCAAATTACCATCATCTGATATTCTGCCCAATCACTGATAAAAGCGTCTTTCATGCAACTATAATATTATAACAATCAAGAGGGGCTTTTTAAATCCTTGAGGGGAATTTCCCATTCCAGAAGCAGTACCCCCTCACCGGTAAAAAGGTTAGGTTCGAAAATCAGGGGAATAGCATGGGCCCTTGTCCAGCCAAAAAGGAGTATCCTGTCTCCCTTTGATTGATAACGACGGCCTATGGATTCGAGGAACTCCTTCATTATATCGTCCCATAACCTTTCAAGGAGAGGACCGGTAGCCTCCGGCAACATCTTTTTAATAAGATTTCCAGCCATCTCAGATGTATAAATGGCCCTCTTTTCAATAGACGATAGGGGGAGTCTTATTGTCTCGCCATTATCTCGAGGGAGTCCGGCCAGGGTGATAAAGCGGTCCTTAAAGAAGATCAGGAAGCCCATAAAAGGGAGTCGTGTCCCGTTTTTAATGGAGATGACAAGTTCATCTCCATCAAGGACGGCCTCCCCCCGGAGGTGAAAGGCCAGAGACGCCTCCGCCTTCAGGAAGCGGTGTGACCATTTCTCAAGGTGCACTTCCAAGGTCTGCTCCCCGCCCCTTTGGTGGAGGATGAGTACTCTAGGCCTATCTTCTCCAAGGGTATCGGGGATTATCGGGATGAAGGGGAGGGGCTGAAGGGGCCTTATGCTGATATCTCTCTTCCTCAAGGAATAGAGCCCGAGGATGAATTGACCCTGCCCTATCTCATTGTTACCTGACAACCTCAGATAAAGGAGGCTGTTAAAGGAAGGATCTTTACCGGAATTTATATCAAAAAAAAGGGCATAGGCCGCGATATTGAATATCATGATAGTTGAAACAAGGGCCGACAAAAGTTTTTTCCTCCCTGTGCCTGCCTTGGTGAATAGATAAAAGAGAGACAGGATCAGAAGCAGATACAGTATGATGAAGAAGATGGAAGCCCCATACTTAGGAGACCTTTCGGGGATGCTTGAAAGCATGGCGTGAGTAATGGTCCTCGTATTTCTATCAAGACTCATCCGTTCCATCACCGGCGCCAGAGAATAAATTTTGGCCCAAAATGCACGCTGACCTGCCCAGTCCCTGAAGGGTGAATTAAGGAAGTCAAAGGCCGTAAATATGATGCCCCCGAGCCCCATGTCTCGTCGGAAGATAATGGGGAGAGTGTCCTCCTTCAGCAGAATAGAGGCGTCTTCAACAGTCGTATTTAAAATAAGAAAGGGCTCCGGGCTGGTCAGGTCTTCTCCACAGAAGGTTTTTAGGGAATTGAGCGCGGTAATCCTTTTTGTGCCCAGGACCTTTGCAGGCAAAATGCTGCTTACCTCTTTATTAAAAAGGGCCCCATAGTTTAGACTGCCGCTGATTATGACGTGCCCCCCTCTTTCAAGCCAGGCCTTGAGGGCTGAGAATTGGGCCCCATTGAGGTTTAGGAGGGCGTCGGAATTCATGATGACCATCTCCACACCCTCCAGACCGTACCAGGTCCTGGGGAAGAAGCGGGATCTGGCATACACTGGCAGCATTTTTTCCGGCAAAGTGGACACCATGCCGTATTCCATACCTGTATCCAAAAAAAGGGCGAGTGGTTTGTCCGTGAAGTGCGGTCTCAGGTTTATAGAACGGGAGATAATGGTCTTTCCCGCGTGTCTCAGCCTGACAGTAAGGGGGTGTATGAATGAATCCATGTATATAGTGAATTCATATTGTTTTTTAGAATGTGTCGGTATCTCTATTTCCATGGAATAGAGGGTTTCACGTACATTACGTAGATATTCGCTCCCGGATGTGACAACCACTTCAAGGACTCCCGAGATATTTCTCCCCATGTTTTCCATCTCCACATGAAGGGTGGTCCATTTATTAATGGAAAAGCGCCCATTAAATCCTAAGAAGGTTTCCATGGTGAGGGATGCCGGCAAAGAGGGATTGGCCGGAAATAGGAAAAACAAGAGGAGAGATCCTGAGAGGATACAGGGGATGCGGACTGACCTATGGCCGAGGATTTTTCGAAGAAATAAAATAGGGGTTGTCATTGAGATGATCCAGACTCCTGGTCCTGAAATCTTGGTACCTGGGGATTGTATTTCTATATACCACAAATATAAAATAGCTACAAAAACCCTGATTCACCTTCAAGATGTCATCTGCCATTCGAATGGCCATCTTTGATCCCTGCCCCCTATCTGTCTGGTCAGACTTTTGTCGATTCACGTCAAAAAAATGGCACAAAGATTATTGCTGCGTGAGATTTTCATCAAATATCCGGCAGCACCCTCTGATCAAAAGGGTAATAATGGCGGCTAATGGAGACAAAACGCCGAATTTTATTGGCATAATTCATGCATAATTCGAGATCAACCAGAGGGTGATAAGGGTCTCCCTTTCTTATAGAATAGCAATTTCAGGCTTCGTTAAAAGAGACATCTTCTATGGATTATAATAAGGAGTGCGCTCTCTTTATTCTTTGGAGGTAAAATGCAGATGATTCAGACAAGCATAAAGACTCGAATGATCTTGAACAATGTGGGTTCATCCCTCCTGTGTGTGATTTTGGCCATGGGTGCAGCCTATTTTATAGTGCGATATCAAAACAGTTCCGCCCTCAACCAGAGGATTCTCCAGGATAAACAGGCGATCGAAGAAAGAATCCAGCAAAACAGGGAAATGGTCAAAATGAGGATTGAGCAGGACAAGATCGCGGTTCAAGAGAAGATGGATCAGGACACGAAGCAGATCGAGAAACAGATCGAAGGCGAGAAAAAGACTGCCGGGCAGTGGGTAAGGCAGGCCAGCACTGTGGTGGAGCATATCATAAACAATATGGAGGAATCCCTGAAATCAGTCGTTGGTCAGGTTGGGACTGATGAACTCTACGGCAAACAATTAAACAAATATAATCGCGATAAGAATGTGGAATTCCTCCAGACCGTGTTAGGGGGCAACAAAGAGGAGTGCCTCCAGGAGCTTCATAGGGTGGCCTTGATAAACAGCATACCCAAGATAGTAATCTATGATTTGGAAGGGGAATGGTATTGCTCGGTCCAGATGAAGGGGGATAAATCTCACCTGAGCTATGCCGCTGACAGGAGCGGCGAATTTTTTAAGGAATCAGTCGCGTCTGCAAATAAAATAGAGGCCTATGAGGAGACAAAGGAAGCCCCGGACATCTTGATGAAATATGAGCTCCCGCTACCCGAAAGCAGGGGCAGCGGGGTCAAGTCATTTAACGGGCTTCTATGGGTAGAGGCCTGGGCCCCGGTATACAATCAGGTCTTTGACATAGATACCAATGAGAATAAACAGGTCCAGGTCGGATTGATTTCCGTGTCCTCGCCCATGGATACGGCCTTTATGAACATGATTTCGAAGCTTATCGGTATGAAGGTTAATATTTTTAATGGTTCCGAATTGAGCGCTGGTCTCCTGGATTCCTACAAAACGCTTGATAGCGACGCTGCATCGAAGCTCGAGGGTTCCGTTTCAAAGGAGGGCTTTAACAGGGAAGGCGGAGTGGAAAGGGAGATAAATGTATCAGATGAGGGCTATCTGGAAGGGCTTTTCCCCATTTCCGGGAAAGGGAAGTGGCTGGGGGCCCTGAGCATCCTGTATTCGGAAAAGGAGTCCCAGGAGAGAATAAAATCGATGCGGGAAGAATCCGCTGCCAGCATAGACAACATCAGGAAATCGGCGGAAGAGAACATCAAAGAGGAACAGGGAAGATCGGATGAAAACATCAAAAGGATGGAAGAGGAATCGCAAAATCATGTTCAGGCGCTCAAGGAAGAATTCCAGGGCAACAGCCGGAATATGATACTGTACATGACCCTTACCACCATCATTTCTCTTTTAATAATCGTGCCTATCACCTGGTTATTGTCGGGTTATATAACAAAGCCTATAAAACGGATTATAGGCCGGTTTAAGGATATCGCCGAAGGTGAAGGAGACCTGACAGCGCGCCTTGAAGTCCAGAGGAGAGACGAGATAGGCGAACTGTCCAGGTGGTTTAATACCTTTATGGAGAAGATCCAGGATATCATCAAAGATATCGCTGGAAACGCCAAGATCCTAAACACATCAGCCGCAAGTCTCTCCGACCTCTCCAGCCATATGTCCGAGGGAGCTGGTCAGATGTCGGGAAAGGCAAACACGGTGGCAGCGGCCAGCGAGGAGATGAGCGTAAACATGGATTCGGTGGCGGCGGCCATGGAGCAGGCGTCCACCAACATAGGCATGGTGGCCTCCTCCGCGG
>CAZGIZ010000007.1:0-13436 GCA_964526655.1 uncultured Desulfobacteraceae bacterium
CAACAGCAGCTCCCAGATAAACCTCAGCGCCAATGAATTGAGCAAGCTCGCGGAAGAGCTGAAGGAGATGGTAAACAAGTTTAAGGTGTAGCAGTTCCCTGGCCCTAAGGCTGGGCCAGGGCACGCTTTAAGTAAATGATAATAACAGGTTGACCCCGGTTGAGCATTTTGGCCCAGTCGGGGTCTTTTTATGTGGGAAGACAGCTATATGACAACCATAAAGGATTTGCCAAGCTCCGGGCGATAGAAGTTTAAAAGGGATCCATCAAACAAATTCATATGGGCTTTTCGTTTGACGCAAAAGCCTGTTTTTTTTATACTCCCAGGCCGGAACATAGAATTCATATCTTCTTCGACAAGACAGGACAAGGCCGGACATGAAAGCCTTGGGATGATGTTCGATGCCACAAAGGAGTAAGTAAGGCTACTATGGTCGATTGGCTGAGAGGGGAACAGGAAGGAGCCTCATAGGATGGCCTCGCCGGCGATTTCAACGGGAAGAGAGAAACAATATGAATGATTCGGATCAATGGGGAAGGGATCCTTCTGTACAGTTCATGAGGGGGGTCTTTAAAAGGATAGAGGCGGATCAGAAGGAGTTCCTTGGAAAGCTAAATATCTCTTGCCACGATCTCAGAATAAGGAGGTGGCGGGAAAAGGCCCTGGGCATGTTCGAAAGGGCCTGGGGTGTTGCAAATCGCAAAGGTATCCTGCCGGACGATAAAACAGCCTCGGCAGTCTATGTCCGTTGCCTCGGGAAGGTCATCGGTTCCGAGGGAAATGATATCCCGGAAAACCTGTTACCCATGGAAAAGGAAGCTGAGGTGATCTTAAAGGAGGTCTTTAAATGATTCGCCTTCGCCTCTTCGGCAGATGCCGGATATATCATGACCCGGTCAGCCCGGTCCTTAAGGCCCCCGCAGAAATCGGATGGGACGCATGGTTTCGCACCATCGATCTTGTCACTCCCAGGAAGTTCAAGGGGAGGGAGCTGCTCATGCGGACCCGAGGATGGTGGACCGTGGACCCTTCCGATGTCCTCGCCACCGTCGAAGAGCAGGGCAAGCTTGTCCTGGGCGAGAAGGGGGAGCTCATGGTCGAGTTTACGGATCAGAACGCCGTTAACACGCTTTCTTCTTCCCTTGAAAAACGATTCGGTGACCAGGTGTTCTTAGCCCCATAACAAATAGGAGTCAAATTATGAGTATCTTCTTTAAAAAGATAAATGAAAAAATGAGATTTATGAATCCTTTCAAGGACTTTGCATTGGATGAGGTCCCTTTGGAAATACGCTATGACCCCCTTACAGGACAGACAGCAAGGATATTTGATCTGGCCTACAGGCCCATGGAGAGGCCCGACTTTGCGGAAATGGTCAAAAAGTCAAGGGAGACAATGTGCCCTTTTTGTCAGGAAGCCATTGAAAGGGCAACCACTCTCTATCCCAAAGAGATAATCCCTGAGGGGAGGGTGAATATTGGGGAGGCATGCCTTTTCCCCAATCTTCTGCCCCTTGACCGCTACACAGGCGTCTGCGTCATGTCCAGGGAGCACTACATCGCCATTGAAGAATTTACGCCGGCGATCATGAAAGACGCATTCATGGCAGCGCTATCCTTTATTAGACAGGTCGCGGAAAAGGATCCCGCGGTTCGTTATTTTAACATAAACTGGAACTATATGCCTCCGGCCGGTTCGAGCATCCTGCACCCCCATCTACAGGTAAACTGCGGGGAGATACCCACACGCCAGATCAGCCTTCAGATGGAGGCGAGCCGGAAGTATTACGCGGAAAACGACCGGACATTCTGGGAGGATTATATTATCGCCGAAAAGGAGGCCGGAGAACGCTTTCTTATGGATGTAGGTGAAACCTTCTGGACCATGAGCTTTGCCCCCCATAGCGCCTATCCGGATCTCTGGTGCATATTCCCTGAACACAGCTCTTTTTTGGAATTTAGGGATGAAGAACTTGATCCCTTCCTGCAGGGTCTTGCTGGATCGATTAGATATATTTCAGGGGAGGGGTTTTACAGCTTTAATGTCTCGATTTTTTCCGGAAAGGAAGAGGACCATTTTCGCGTTAATGGGAGGGTATCCCCGCGCCTTCTCCTGAGGGAGATCGGGAACAGCGACCAGACCTATTACCAGGTGCTGCACCGTGAGCCCTGTTCCATGAAACCGCCTGAATCACTGCGTGAAAAAGTCCTGGAACTATTTAAAGGCCAAGTAAATCCGGAAAATCAGTCTTAACAATCGGATCAGACATACATTAAAAGGCCCTTGAAGGGGTTCTTAAAAATCCCGATCCAAACCGGCCCTTTCAGGCTCTTTTTTATTTATGATGCTCTCTCTGGCATTTTCAAAGATGTCCGAGGCTTCCTGTCCGCTCAGGTCACCCCTCTGAACCTTAAGGCAAAGCCCGATTCTCAAGGCGTGGAGTGTTTGAATATCGCTGTCATTGGGATATTTTTCGACTAAAGCGTCCCACTCATTCCATGACTCCTGGTCCTGGCAATAATCTTCCGAAGCCGAAGTGAATTGAGCGGTCAGAACGAGCCCGAAAATGGCAAGCAAAAACAATAATATTATTCCAATTCTGTTCATGTTTTCCAATTATCAGCCAACTATGTCCAAAATGGATCCTAACATCTCTTCCTGGGTCTCAATAGCCTTTATATTTGCTTCATGACCCCTCTGGAGGGATATTGTTTGAGGGATCTCCTCGGCCAGGTCCACATTGGATAATTCCCTTTCAACGGGCCTGCCGTCCACACTATCAGTTACCCTCGGGCCCGGTGAATTGACCTTTTGAATCTCCACAACCACATCACCCTTTTGCCCCTCCACGATCAGGGCACGGTTCTTTTTAAACCCCTCTGATTCATAGTTGGCTATATTATCGGCCGTAACCCCCAGCTTTTTCCCGATCGCCTCGAGTGATGCCAGACTGTTTCTCACCGAAATTATCATGATCCAACCCCTTTTTATCTGAAATGATGTCTCAGGGCCACCACAGCGGCCCATCCCTCAAGGGATGACACGTACAAAATTGCTGTTGATTCACTTCGAAAGGTATTAAGGCCCTACATGACCTTATTGAATATCGGCAGATTCGATCTCTGACTTAAATTATTTGAAATATGCATATAAATAGGGCCTGGCCTGAAAAAAGATTTGACATTATGTTTTTTTTCTGCGAATATTTCTCTTGATTTTTTACAAAATAGAAGGAAATCATTAAAAATGGAAGGGATTCGCATTACCGACATTATCAGCCAGGGAAGAGTAGCCTTGCTCCTCGTACTCAGCCTTCTGGTGGTAGAGGCAGACCACCGGACCTGATAATGGGGTAGTGTTACAATAAGCATTCTTTAAAATCCGTTATCAGGCCCGCCTGATAACGGATTTTTATTATTTAACGGCCATTCGTCTGATATCAGACTTGTAGAAACGGCAGGATTTATAAATATGAAAATAGAATCTTACATTGGGGAGAGAAATACCGCAGATACCCGTCGATCAAGGGATCTGCGGAGGGTCCTTGGGAAGGGCTTCCTTTTGGGTAATGTTTCATTCGGACTATTTGAAATTCCAGTTTAAAGGAGGTTAACCCCATGGATCGAGTTATTTTCTTCGACACAACCCTACGGGACGGAGAGCAATCGCCTGGCGCAAGCATGAATGTGGCTGAGAAGCTCCGCCTGGCCACCCAGTTGGAAAAGCTCGGGGTGGATGTTATAGAAGCCGGTTTCCCCGCCGCCTCGCCCGGCGATTTTGAGGCGGTTCAGGCCATAAGCAACAAGATAAAAAATATCCAGGTGGCTGGTCTTGCAAGGACTTCCAAAGAGGACATTGACAGGGCCTGGGGGGCCATAAAGGATGCGGTAAATCCCAGGATACACACCTTTATCGCAACTTCTGATATCCATCTTAAGCATAAACTCAAGATGAATCGCGATGAAGTAATCAGGACGGCGGTCGAATCAGTACGCTATGCCAAGACTTTCACTGATAACGTGGAGTTCTCAGCGGAAGACGCCTCCAGGAGCGACAGGGATTTTGTATGCCGCGTGTTTGAGGCCGCCATTGAAGCAGGTGCAACGACCGTGAATATCCCCGATACTGTGGGATACGCCCTTCCGGGCGAATTCGGCGATCTGGTCGCCTATATTCGTGATCATACCCCCAATATCCATAAAGCGGTCATAAGCGTCCACTGTCATAACGATTTGGGGCTGGCAACCGCAAACACCCTGGCCGGAATAATTTCGGGGGCACGACAGGCAGAAGTGACCATAAACGGAATTGGTGAAAGAGCGGGCAATACTTCCCTCGAAGAGATAGCCATGAGTCTCCACACGAGGAAGAGCCTGCTGGGTCTTTCCACAAAAATCGAGACCAGCGAGATATACCCGAGCAGCCGGCTGGTTTCCATGATAACCGGAATAGTCGTTCAGCCGAATAAGGCGATAGTGGGAGCCAATGCCTTTGCTCATGAGGCAGGAATACACCAGGACGGGGTCCTGAAGAACAGGATGACATACGAAATCATGGAACCCGAGACGATTGGCCTCTCGTCCAACCGGATTGTCCTTGGGAAGCATTCAGGAAGGCATGCCTTCCGGCAGAGGTTGAACGACCTCGGCTATGACCTGACAAAAGAGGAAGTAGATAAACTCTTCAGCAAGATGAAAGACCTGGCCGACAAACGGAAAGAACTCATGGATGAGGATATTGAAGCGCTTGTGGCCGAAGAGATACTACGCATACCGGATGTGTTCCAGTTACTATATCTTAATGTAGTCAGCGGAACGGTAACAATCCCGACAGCAACGGTAAGACTTGTAGTCGAAGGCAACGAAATCCAGAGCTCCGGATTCGGCATCGGCCCCGTCGATGCGACCTTTAACACGATTGCAAAGATGACCGGGACCCGATCCAAGCTTCTGCGGTTTTCTGTAAACTCCATTACCGGCGGCATGGACGCCCAGGGCGAGGTCACGGTGAGGCTCCAGGAGAATGGATTGGTGGCCCTTGGAAAAGGGACCGATCCTGATATCATCACGGCGAGCGCCAAGGCCTATATAAACGGCCTGAATCGGTTGGAATATCTGAAGAGGAATCCATCCTTGAACGCTGAGGAGAGAAGACTCTGATCAATGAAAGGACAAGATAAATGGGCATGACAATTACTGAAAAGATACTCGCTTCTCATGCAGATGTTGATAGCGTCAGACCGGGTGATCTCATTCAAGCCAGGGTGGACATGGCTTTGGCCAATGATATAACGGCTCCTTTGGCAATCAAGGTCTTCGAGGAAATAGGAAGGAAAGAGGTCTTTGACCGGGAGAAGATCGCCCTTGTCCCGGATCACTTTGTCCCGAACAAGGACATCCCCTCCGCCAACCAGGCAAAGATGATGAGGGATTTTGCAATCAAGTACGGCATTAAGAACTATTTCGAAGTTGGGGAGATGGGGATTGAACACGTAATCCTTCCCGAAAAGGGTCTGGTAATCCCCGGGGACCTGGTCATAGGCGCCGACAGCCATACCTGCACATACGGGGCCCTGGGCGCCTTCTCAACGGGTGTGGGGAGCACGGACCTGGGGGTGATTATGGCAACGGGCAGGGCATGGCTGAAGGTGCCGTCCACAATAAGGGTGAGCTTCCAGGGAGAGCTGTTGCCATGGACCGGGGGCAAGGACCTGATCCTTTATCTCTTAGGCCAATTAGGTGTTGAAGGGGCAAACTATCGCGCCATTGAGTTTTGTGGTCCTGTTATTGAAAAACTCTCCATGGATCAGCGACTTACCATGGCCAACATGGCTGTTGAAGGGGGAGCGAAGAATGGTATTATCAAGGCCGATGAAGTAACCATCGAATACATGGAGCAAAGGTCCTCGAGAAAGCCTGTTCTATGGGATAATGATCCTGACGCCGAATTTGAAAGGGAAATGGTCATAGATGCAAGTCTTGTAAAACCACAGGTAGCCGTTCCCCATTCACCGGATAATGTACGGCCCGTGTCCGAGGTAGGGGATATCAGGCTTGATCAGGTCTTTATAGGTTCCTGCACCAATGGTAGAATGGAGGATCTATATCAGGCAGCGGAAGTCCTCAAGGGGCGGACAGTGGCCAAGGGAATCCGTCTCATTGTGATTCCCGGATCGCCCCTGATATACATGAAGGCAATTCAGGATGGCGTTATTGAGACCTTCCTCAAGGCCGGAGCCACCATAGGTCCTCCCTCATGCGGCCCGTGTCTGGGAGGACATCTGGGTATCCTGGCAAAGGGAGAGCGATGCGCGTCTACCACTAATAGGAACTTTTTGGGTAGAATGGGTGACCCGGGCAGCGAGGTCTACCTCGTAAGCCCCGTTGTGGCGGCGGCGTCCGCGGTTTTAGGCAGAATAGGGCTGCCCGACGAGATATAGGGGGGATTTGATAATGCAGATGCAAATTCAAGGAAAGGTCTGGAAATTCGGCGACAACATTGATACGGATGTCATTATACCGGCCAGGTTCCTGAATGTCTCGGACAAGGAAGAACTCGCAAAAAATTGCTTCATTGATCTGAGGCCTGATTTTTTTAGGGCCGTAAATAAGGGAGATATTATCGTGGGGGGGAGTAATTTCGGGTGCGGCTCATCCAGAGAGCACGCCCCTCTGGCCCTAAAGGAAGCAGGGGTCAGCGTCATAATAGCCAAGAGTTTCGCGAGGATATTTTACAGGAACTCCTTTAACATCGGGCTGCCGATTCTGGAATCACGGGAAGCTGTTGATTCCTCTGAGGAAAATGATCTGATATCCGTGGATCTATCCACCGGTGAGATAATAAACAATAGCAAAGGGATGCATTTTTTTGCAAAACCGGTTCCGGATTTCATGCGAGAGATTATTCAAGCGGGCGGTCTCGTGGAATATATCAAAAGCCAATGAGCAATTAGAAAGCTTCGAAGGTGCATATATGGGACATTTCAATCTTTAAAGTCGGGCATTCGGCCATGATCCTTTTCTCAAGGGGATATGAATCAGAGGCTAATGGCGCAGGGCGCAAGGGGATAAACCCAAAGATTTTTCTCCTGAATTCGTAGTATGCCTTACGCCTTGAGCCCAACTTATAAGGTTATGGCCTCTCATACAGTTTTGAACGTTAATGATCAATTAATAGCGATATATCAAAGGGGGTGTTCAACATTAAGCTCAAGGGAACTGAAATATTAATGAAGGTGTTGAAGGAGGAAGGTGTTGATACGATCTTCGGCTTTCCAGGCGGAGCGGTGCTCGATATCTATGATGCCCTTGTCAGGACCGATATAAGACATATACTCGTCAGGCATGAGCAGGGTGCGGTTCATGCGGCGGACGGCTATGCCCGTGCATTGGGTAGGGTGGGGGTTTGCCTTGTCACTTCAGGGCCTGGGGCCACGAATACGGTCACCGGTATAGCATCCGCCTATATGGACTCTGTACCTCTTGTGATATTTACGGGACAGGTCAACACGAGCCTTATCGGGAATGACGCCTTCCAAGAGGTGGACATCGTGGGGATCACGCGTCCCTGCACCAAGCACAACTATCTCGTAAAAGATATTAAAAGCCTTGCCAATACCGTCAAGGAGGCCTTTTATATAGCCCGTTCAGGGAGGCCGGGTCCGGTCCTGGTGGATCTCCCCAAAGATGTAATGCAATCAAGCACGGACTATAAATCCATAAAGAGCGTCGGTCTGAGGTCCTATCACCCCACCTACGAACCTAATGTGAAGCAACTGCCAAAGGTTATCCAGCTTATTAAAAAGTCCAGGAGACCTGTTATTTTTTCAGGCGGAGGTGTTGTACTTTCCGGGGCCTCGAGGGAGTTAAAGCTCTTTGCAAATAGGATCCAGGCGCCCGTTACAAGCTCTCTTATGGGCCTGGGGGCATTCCCGGCTTCTGATCCGCTGTGGCTGGGAATGATAGGCATGCATGGCACCTATAGGGCCAATATGTCCTCCTCTGAATGCGACCTGATGATTGCAGTTGGCGTCCGGTTTGATGACCGGGTCACTGGAAAGATCGACACCTTTGCGAGCAAGGCGGAAATCGTTCATATTGATATAGATCCCACATCAATAAGCAAAAATGTCAAGGTATCGATCCCGATTGTCGGGGATTGCAAGGTAACGCTGAAGAGGCTGAACCAGATGCTCGCGGAAGAGGACCTCAAGGGCCTGAAAAAGTTACGCAAACCATGGCTGAATCAAATCATTGAGTGGAAATCGACAAAACCGCTCGCCTACGAGCAATCGGATGAGATCAAACCTCAATTTGTTGTGGAAAAATTATTCGAAATCACCAAGGGAGAAGCGATTATCACCACCGAGGTCGGGCAAAACCAGATGTGGGCCGCCCAGTATTATCATTTTGACAAACCCAATTCATTTATCACATCAGGAGGATTGGGCTGCATGGGATTCGGCCTCCCGGCCGCTATTGGGGCGCAGGTCGCTTGCCCAGAAAGAATTGTTGTTGATATAGCCGGTGACGGGAGTATACAGATGAATATTCAGGAGATGGCGACGGCCGTCCAGTACGAACTCCCAGTAAAGATCGCCATACTTAATAATGGCTATCTTGGCATGGTACGGCAGTGGCAGGAGCTGTTTTATGACAGGTGTTACGCCTGCACCAAAATGGATCACGCCCCTGATTTTGTAAAGCTGGCTGAGGCCTATGGGGCGGTCGGTCTCCGGGCGATCAGACCCGAAGAGGTGGAACCTGTGATCAGGGAGGCCCTTGCAGTCAAAAGGCCCGTAATAATGGATTTTCATGTAGAGAAAGAAGAGGGCGTTTATCCCATGGTCCCGGCGGGCGCTCCTATAACAGAGATGTTACTTGTATGAGACGGTTGATCAAAAAAGTCCCATTGGGAGAAATCAGCTTTAGGACTCGGCGATACGCCAAATGTTTTTAAAAAGGAGAGTCGATACACTTATGAACAACAATGGTAACCAGAAAAAATATACCCTTTCTTTGCTGGTTGATAATGAACCGGGAGTGCTCGCTCGAATTGCCGGTTTGTTCAGCGGCAGGGGATTCAATATTGAAAGCCTGTGCGTGGCGGAGACCAATGAGCCCAATGTCTCCCGCGTGACACTTGTGACAAGAGGGGATATGAATATCCTGGAGCAGATAAAAAAACAACTTAACAAGCTCATCAATGTGATCAAGGTCCTTGACTTTCAGGGTACTCCCTTTGTACAGAGAGAACTGGCGTTGATCAAGGTAAGGGCGAAGCCTGAGCACAGGGCCGAGATCCTTCGAATGGTGGATATCTTTCGATCCAGGATAGTGGATGTTGGGGCCGAGTACTATATGGTGGAGGTAACAGGAGATGAAGGCAAGATCGCCGCGTTTCTGGAGCTTCTAAGACCCCATGGCGTAAAAGAAATAGCCAAGACAGGGGCCATAGCCCTTGCCAGGGAGAAGAAGTAGAAACCAAAATGGGCATGGAAAAGGAAATTAGGTCAAGTAAGAATTAATACCTTGTAAAAAAATAAAGGAAGGAGAAGTTATGGCAAAGATAGATTTTGGCGGCGTTCAGGAAGACGTGATCACCGTTGAGGAATTCTCTTTGGATAGGGCCAGAGATGTCCTCAAGGGTGAAACCGTTGCTGTTATCGGTTACGGTGTTCAGGGTCCGGGTCAGTCCCTGAATATGAAAGATAACGGCATTAATGTTATTGTGGGACAGGCAAGAGAGTTTAAGGATGATTGGGATAAAGCGGTCAAGGACGGTTGGGAACCGGGTAAAACACTCTTTGATATAGATGAGGCCGCAAAGCGGGGGACTATTATCCAGATGCTCGTTACGGACGCCGCCCAGAAGGCCATCTGGCCCACGATCAAGAAAAACCTGAATCCGGGGGACGCCCTGTACTTCTCCCACGGATTCTCCATCGTGTATAAAGATCAGACTGAAGTGATTCCGCCTGAAGACATAGATGTCATTTTAGTTGCACCCAAGGGATCAGGGACATCTGTTCGAAGGAATTTTCTGGCGGGCAACGGGATTAATTCAAGTTTCGCAATATTTCAGGACTATTCGGGGAGGGCGGAAGAGAGGACCATTGCCGTTGGAATCGCCATCGGTTCGGGATACCTCTTCCCCACGACCTTTGAGAAGGAGGTTCACAGCGATCTCGTGGGAGAGAGGGGAGTCCTGATGGGCTGTCTGGCCGGAGTCATGGAGGCCCAATATAATATACTTCGAAAGAACGGTCACACACCCAGCGAGGCCTTTAACGAAACAGTGGAAGAGCTCACCCAGAGCCTGATTCGACTCGTGGATGAAAACGGGATGGACTGGATGTATGCCAATTGCAGCGCCACGGCCCAGAGGGGAGCCCTTGACTGGCGTCACCGGTTTCGGGAAGCAGTGGCCCCGGTCTTTGATGAGCTTTATGAAAGCGTTGTGAGCGGCAAGGAGACGGAGATCGTCATGAAGGCCAACAGCGCGCCCGATTACAAGCAGCGGCTCAGAAAGGAGCTTGATGAGATCAAGAACTCCGAAATGTGGAGAGCGGGAGCGGCCGTAAGGAAACTAAGGCCCGAAAACAGGTAGGGAAAGTTTACCTGCCTTCAGGCAAGCGACCAAAGAGCCCTGTCCATTGGATGGGGCTTTTTAAACACGGATTTCTAAAGGGACTCCGGGGCGGGAAATGTCGATGGATAATATACCTGGACATGACAGTGTGAACTAGTATGGTGTCCTAAAAATAACTTTAATAAATAATTGAAACTCGGTTCTTTATAAAGGATAGAAACCCTTAGGCTCCACCTAAAGACAAATAGTCCGGCAGTGTTATCTCTTCAAGGTAATATCTACCTGTCTGGAAGCCCGTGAATAAATATTTGGCATTTGCAAAGGGCAAAGCAGATTCCCAAGAATCCATAGCCATAAATCCCAAATATTTATTCACCGCAATGCACAGTGGACTTTCAAAAAGATATCACCTTGAAGAGATAACACTGCCTACCTTGGCATATCTATTTCCAAGCTATTTCCAGGACAGGACACTAGGAGGTGATTAAAAAATTATGAGCAAGTGGCCGGACCAGGATCTCATCAGGTTTGACAGGGAGCATATATGGCATCCCTATGCCTCCATGATTAATCCCCTGCCTGTCTATCCCGTGGCGTCCGCAAAGGGGGTTCGAATCACGCTTGAAGACGGCCGGGAGCTTATAGACGGCATGTCTTCCTGGTGGGCGGCCATTCACGGCTATAACAACCCGGACCTGAATGAAGCTATCTACGACCAGATAACCCAGATGTCCCATGTCATGTTCGGCGGACTGACTCATAGACCGGCCGTTGAACTGGCTTCCCTTCTGATTGATATCACCCCTGAGCCGCTGCAAAAGGTCTTTTTCAGCGATTCCGGATCCGTTTCCGTGGAGGTCGCCATAAAGATGGCTGTCCAGTACTGGTCGTCCCTGGGGCATCCTGAAAAAAAGAAACTCCTTACAGTCAGATCAGGCTATCACGGGGATACCTTAGGAGCCATGTCCGTCTGTGATCCTGTGACGGGCATGCACCATGTCTTCAAAGGCATCCTCCCAAAACAATATTTCGCCGATGAACCACGATGCGGATACGATGATGAATGGGATGAAAAAGATATCAGGACACTTGAAGGAATTTTAGAGAAGCACCATAGAGAGATAGGGGCGATCATACTGGAGCCAGTGGTCCAGGGGGCAGGGGGTATGCGATTCTACTCCCCCCATTATCTGAGGCGTGCAAGAGATCTATCAGGAGAGTATGATACCCTCTTAATCCTCGATGAAATCGCAACGGGATTCGGCCGCACAGGTTCCATGTTCGCGTGCGAGAAGGCGGGAATATCGCCGGATATCATGTGCGTTGGAAAGGCCCTTACAGGCGGTTATATGAGCCTGGCGGCCACCCTGACCACCAGGGAGATAAGCGACGGCATCTCCTCCGGTGTCAATGACTCTTTCATGCACGGACCCACCTTTATGGCCAATCCCCTGGCCTGCTCTGTCGCGGTTGCCAGTATCAAGTTGCTGTTGTCTTCCCCCTGGAAAGAGAGGATTAATAACATTGAGAGTCAACTCATCGGCGGGCTGTCTCCATGCGAAAAGCTCTCACATGTCCGCGATGTCAGGGTCTTGGGGGCCATAGGTGTCGTGGAACTGAAAAAGCCTGTGGAAATGGCAGACATCCAGAAACGGTTTGTGGACAGGGGGGTCTGGCTTAGGCCCTTCGGAAAACTCGTCTATACCATGCCTCCCTACATTATAGACGATGAAGACTTAAGCTTTCTGAGCACGGCAATAACAGAGGTCCTCAAGGAAGAAAGGTAGGATATCCGGGAGTTGTCAAAACATGGATTTATAGATGCGGAATTGCGGAAGCGGAGATCCCGGCATCTATTACGGGTTTTACGCACCGTCAGGCCAGACACGGGTGTGGAGATTGACGTTGACGGCAGGAAAATGCTGAACTTTTGCTCCAACGACTATCTGGGCCTCGCACGGCACCCCATGCTTAAAAAGAGGGCCATTGAATATATCGAGGCCTACGGCACGGGATCGACGGCGTCGAGGCTTGTCAGCGGCAATTACGACTGTATAGAGAAGGTGGAGGGCAGAATAGCGGACCTTTTGGGACAGGAAGCGGGCCTGATATTTAACTCGGGCTTTCAGACGAATGTATCGATTCTGCCCGCTCTTACCGATAAGGAAACACTGATACTATCCGACTGGTTGAATCATAACAGCATCATCCAGGGCGCGTTGCTGTCACGTTGCCATGTGGCACGGTTTCGCCACAATGACCTGGAGCATTTAATAGAAATATTACGTGAAACCAGGGACAGGGACTACTCGCGTATCGTGATCGTGACCGAGTCATTGTTCAGTATGGACGGGGACCAAAGCGATGTCGATTCACTTATAGAGATATCCGGAGAATATGATGCTTTATTGATTGTGGATGATGCCCATGCCGTCGGCGTGCTGGGTGAGAAGGGAATGGGCCTCGCGAGTGGAAAAAATGTGGGTCTGGTCATGGGAACCTTTTCAAAGGCTGGCGGTTCCTTTGGCGCCTATATTGCGTGCAATAAAAAAACAAGAGAATATCTCATCAATTTCTGTTACGGGTTCATATACACGACGGCCCTCCCGCCGCCGGTAATAGGATCCATAGATGCTGCCCTCGAATTGATGCCTTCAATGGATAAGGAACGGGGGGAACTGCTTCGAAAGGCGGAATTCCTTCGATCATCACTGAATAACCTCGGCTTTAATACCGGCAGATCGACAACACAGATAATTCCGGTTATTGTGGGAGATGAGGTGGAGACATTGAGACTTTCAAAATGGCTGGAGGATAACGGCATCCTCGCGATAACTTTTCGACCG
>CAZGIZ010000007.1:13446-54572 GCA_964526655.1 uncultured Desulfobacteraceae bacterium
CTGCATGAACAGGAGCACCTGGATCGGCTGATCGATATCTTTAAGGGGTGGCGTCCTAATGGTTAGCATGAAAAGGAAAAGTGCAAGATTTCCGGACAGGATCTTTATAACCGGCACGGATACGGGAGTAGGCAAGACCCTTGTTTCAGCCGTGCTGATGGCGGGTCTCAAGGGCATATACTGGAAGCCCGTACAGAGCGGTCTTGAAGGTATTACCGATACCGAATGGGTCCGCGAGAAAACGGGCTTGCCGGCACGTCACTTTTATCCTGAGACCTACCTGCTAAAACTCCCCGTCTCGCCCCATGCATCGGCGGCCCATGATGGCCTGGAGATAGATCTGGGGGAATTTCATATCCCTGAGACGGGTAAGTCAGACCATATTATTATTGAGGGTGCCGGGGGCATTATGGTGCCGCTGAACCGGTTCAGTTTCATGATTGATCTGATGAAAAAATTGGATTCACCTGTCCTTATAGTCACATCCAGTTCATTAGGGACGATCAATCATACCCTGCTTTCTCTTGAGAAATTGAAAAGGGAGGGCCTTGAAGTGATGGGTGTGGTCATGAACGGCCCAATAAACAGCATCAATCGGGAAGCCATTGAATATTACGGGGAAGTGAAGGTCCTGGCCGAGATAGAACCCATGAATGAGATCAATCCTAAAAGCCTGGAGGAGTGCTTCAAAGAGAATTTTGCAAGAGGCTCGGGAGCTAAAAGGGAAAATGAATAAAAGGGATATTCTTACACTTGCCGAAGAAATTATTGGAGGAGGAACTCCGGATAACAAAAGGTATAGAGAGCTACTTGCGACCCCGGATAATGAGATCTTTGGTATGCTCTGCGGCGCGGACATGGTCAGAGATTATTATTTCGGGCGGGAGATACATCTCTGCACCATCTGTAATGGGAAGTCAGGCAGGTGTTCCGAAGACTGCGGCTTTTGCTCCCAATCAGTATTTGCCAGGACAGACGCCCCGGTCTACCCCCTTATGGAGAAGGAAGGGCTTATTGAAGGAGGCCTTCATGCCTCTGAAACAGTGGTAAATAGATACTCCATTGTTACAACGGGAAAAAGACTCCCAAGGAAGGAAGTAAGGGCGGTGGCTGACGCGATGGCAGAACTTGATTCGAGAAAGGTCGGTAAGTGCGTGTCATTAGGAACCCTTGAGTCTGAGGATTTTCAGATATTAAAGGAGGCAGGGGTCAGCAGATACCACCATAACCTGGAGACATCCAGGACTTATTTCTCGAAAATCTGCAGTTCCCATACATACGAGGAGCGCGTGAATACCATTATCGCGGCGAAGGAGGCGGGCCTCTCTGTATGTTCAGGGGGAATATTCGGCGTGGGAGAAGGAGATGATCACATATTTGAGCTTGCCCTTTATTTAAGGAAACTGGATGTTGACTCTGTCCCTATTAATTTTTTTTCCCCCATTAAGGGGACGGCGCTCGAATCCTTTCACAGACTCACGCCTTTAGGCTGTTTGAAGATAATCGCCTTTTTCAGGTTTTTTCTACCTGATAAGGAGATTATCATCTGCGGAGGGAGGGAAGCAAACTTGGGGGAACTCCATCCCCTGATCTTTTATGCCGGGGCAAGTGGAATCATGACCGGTAATTATCTGACAACGGAAGGAAGGACATTAGAAAAGGATCTTGAAACGATCGACCACCTGGGATTTACGATAAGAGAGAAAGAGCTAAGCGTGAATTGTTCCCGCCAAGATATTGCGTGATGAATAAGCATGGTAGTGGCGTAAGGCATAAGGCTCAAGGCGAAAGGCAGAAAAAATTTGAACTGTACTCTCGGGTAGAGGCAAGGCTTGGCTCTTTGGACCCGGATTCTACTCCCGGTTTAATAAACCGGGATTTCCGGCATGGGGCCTGTCATCGCTTAATTCCGGAAACATAACCACCATAGCGGTCAGGAACCAGAAGGGCTCCATTATTCTCACAATGATAAAGGTATTTGCCCCAAGCCCATGAAACAGGAGACCGATAAAACCGGCCATATACCCCATTGACAGCCCTTTTTCAAAGTCGTTGGCTGATACGTTAAAAGAGTTACGGGCCTTCTTGAAAATGGTGATTATTAAAATAGAGAACAGGATCAGACCCATGAACCCGGTCTCCAACATTACCCTGAAGTACTGCGCGTCCAGGAAGCGATACCCTGTGACGCCGAAACCAAGAAAAGGGTGTTTTATCCAATCCCTGGAGGCGGATATCCAACTGAACAGACGCGCTGAAGTGGAGGTGTCCAGCTTCACCCCTCCTATCTCAACCACGTCGGTTCGAAGCCTGCCTTGACCAAAGGTAAAAGAGACCCTCTCCTTGGCCGCTCTGGGGGCTATGAATGGCAGGCTAAGTCCTATCACTACCATTGCCGCAAAGATAAATTTCTTTTTTTCAGACAGGAAGAGAAAGGTGATTATCGCGGGGAATAGGGCGACATATGTGCCCCTGGACTGGGTAAACAACAGCGGAATAAAGAAGAGGACTATCAAGCCGCCATATATCAAACGGTTTCGAAAAGAACCGCTGGTAAGGAATATGCCGATAGTCATTGATATCATGAGCAATAGATATCCCCCCAGGGTATTGGGTTCACCTGCCTCACCCTCAAAGGGCGCCGATACCCTTCCCCCTCCAGGTATCTGGACTATCGCTACCAAGGAAACAATAGCGCAGGTAATCAACATGGCCCACAGATAATTCCTGACCTGTCTTTTATTCTCCAAATGATTGACGACCATAAAATATACAATCATGTATTCGAAATATTTTAGGACAAAAAAGAAACCTGTCTTTAACTGGACCCTTCCGAACAGTGCCCCAAGAAGGGTGGAGATCAGGCAGACCAGTATATAATAGGCGATCGGCTTATTCAGGGGAGTTCTCAAGAATAATCCCAGATCTTTATTAATAGACATTTTGGCAAGCCAGGTGAAGCCGATAATGAGCAATATAAAATCGTCAAGCCTGAGAGTGACACCACGCCCCAGAGCGGCCCCACCCGTGCCCCCGACAATGAACTCCGGGCTTAAAAGCATGGAGAATATAAGTATATAAAGGGCGATCTCAGTGCTCATGAAGCTTACAACAAAGATTACCAGACCGGCCACCAGGCCCAGGGTCTTTGTGGTTGAAAGTGCTGGTATTAATGTGGCAAAACCAATGAGGAGAAAAAGTACGAGTATCAGGGGAATGATTAATTGAAAAGAGCTCTGGCCGCTGCTATTTAAGCCTGTCATATCATTTGGGTGTCTCAAAAACGTTTTACCCCGAAATGTCTGGTTAACGCTTTACTGCTTTCCCTTGGATACCTTCGGATTTTAACCTGTTTCCCTGTTCCTCAACCCCTGTCCTGGTCATAAAGGCCCCGACAAGGAGATTGTATCTGCCATCCTGATTCCGGATAACATAGGGAGAATATCCCTTGTCTTTTATTTCGCGAATCAAGGGATCAAGCTCCTCCCTGGCACTATAGGTTCCTAAGAGGTTGGCATAGACCGTCTTTTTAATCTGTGCGTTTGCGAGCCCGTGTTCCTTGATGGAAATATTTGCCTGTTCCTCATCCATGAAATAACCTGTATAAATCCTGTACCAAACCCCTTTGTCTTTGATATTGACCCTTACCCAAAAGGGGGACATACCTTTTGATTCGTACTGTTGGATTGCCTTTTCAGCCCTTTCCTTTGTGTGGAAAGATCCCAGATAGATAGAAAAAGGAAACACTCCTGATTGATAGGTCGGTTTCTTTGAATCGCTTTTTGCCTCTTTATCCATTGCCGTATCAGGGTGAGCAGGAGGGGATTTTTCATCGATGGCATCCCTTTCCGGGAGGCCGGTCTTTAAAGTGAGGGCCTCCGGATTTTTTATGGGAGCGACGTTCAAAGGCCTTTTGGGAACCGGGGTCTTGATCGTGCTCCTCTCATTAGAGTCAGGCAGTGGATTTAGCCTTTTAATGGGATCAATAATACCGTTTTGCCAGAGTAATCCGAAAGACAGCAATAATAACGCCATTAACGTTAGGATACCTTTTAGGATGAGATTTTTCCAACCCCTTTGCCTTTCTGAAGTTTCTCCGCCTACGACAGTTGATGAATAGTCATCCCCTGATAATTTATGGTCTTCCTGCCCACTTAGAAAGGAAAGGTGTCTTTTCAGGCCTTTACTCTTTCCTTTTTTTCCCTCCTGGCTATAATACGCGTAGTACTTATAATATCCACAGTCATGAAAATCGGGACTGAATTCAGGCTTCATACCGTTAAGAACAACGCCTATGATATTACACTTGACCTGCTCTAATTGAGTTGATGCCCTTTTTAAAAGCCCCCTTGACACAGCGCCCACGCGATAGACGATCAATACGCCGTCCACCTTTGTCCCGAGGATAGCAGCGTCAGCAGTTGAAAGGGCCGGCGTCGAGTCAAAGACAACGATATCATATTCCTTTTTTACCTCTTCGATAAAGGCCTGGAGACGGTTGGATTCGATCAGTTCGGCAGGATTGGGAGGTACGCTTCCGCTGGTGATGATGTGGAGGTTGTCCATCCCGGGCGTCATCATGATCTCATCCATGGTCATTTTGCCCATAATCATGTCTGTCACGGTCTTCACGGTGTCTGTCCAGGGGTAATTACCCAGGATCACGTCCGTAAGACCGGGAGAATTCTCGAGACCAAAATGCTTTGCCAGAACCGGTTTTCTAAGGTCGGCGCCAACCAGAAGCGTCCTGAGGCCGGCCTGGGCGAGGCTGATGGCCAGATTGGCGGCTACAAGGCTTTTACCCTCCTGGGGGGAGGTGCTGGTGATGGAGATCGTCTTTATTTTATTGTCCGTATCCCTGGAATAGATATTGGTCCTGAGGGCCCTGAAGCTTTCCGCGATCATGGTCTGAGGGGCGTAATGGGAAACAAGATTGACTACCTTTTTCAATACGGCATCGTCCAACTCCCCGGGGTACCTATCCTCCACGGCAGCAAAGACCTCTTTGACGTCCGTGTGGGGGATGACACCAAGGACCTTGGCCCCGATTGTATCTTCCACATCTTCAATTGCGCCCAGAGAGGTATCAAAGGTCTCCATGATAAAGGCCAGGACAAGGCCGAGCACAAGGCCTATCACAATACCCATGGCCCCGGTGGTCAGGGTCTTTGGAGGGTTGATAGGTGTTGATGAGACCATAGCAGGTTTAACAATGACGACTTCTTCGGGCTTTTCGGCCTTTCTGATTAATGCCTCCTGGTTCTTTTGCTCGAGGAGGGCGGTCATGTTCCTGAAGCGATCGACCTCTCTCTTTAAACGGTCGAATTCCAGCTTTTTTTCCATCAAGAGATTCGTCTTTGCCTCAACTTCCGCGAGTTGCTTCTCCAGATCGGCATTGGTTTTCTCTATGTTTTTGATCTGCAGTTTAAGGAGCATTACCATCTTGCGGGCGTTTTCTATAATTTTCTGGCTGATCGCTATCACTTCCGGATGCTGGGGGGTAAAATTTTCCAGCAATGAATCTCTTTTGAGAATGAGCTCCACCAGGGTGTTATTTGTCAGCTGGTACTGTGGACTCGCGCTCGTTGAATAGAAATTGTTGTCGGAAGACGCGGGATCCTTAAGGTAATTCTCCACCCTGGCCAACAGGGTCTCTATCTCACGCTTTACCTCATTCTGTTTGCGGATCAGATCCTTGATCTCTTTATTCCTCTGGAGGAGAGTTTCGCTCTGCATATCAATGGATATGAGCTGGTTTTTCTGGCTGAAATCGTTGAATTCATACTCGGCCTCCTTGAGCTGTTCCCTCACTTTTTTAAGCTCGTCATCAATGTATTTTAAGGCCTCAGTGGTGCGCTTGCCCTGCTGCTCGGCGTGCCAGCTCTGATAGGTTTTGGCAAGTTCATTGGCTATTCGTTGGGCATAGAGTGCGTTTGCATCGGTTACACGAATGTTGAGGATATTCGTAAAGCTCTCTCGAAAGACCTGTATCTTGCCCTTAAGGCCCTCAATGGTTGGTACGATGTTAGGATCGGTGCTTGAGGCCTTTTGGGGAATAAGTTTCAGATTTTTGGCGACTTCCATCAGGACAGGATAACCGGTTATGACCGAGACCTGGGTCTCAAGGTCATCACCTCCCGACCATGAGAGGGTCTTGGCGTAAAGGCCTTCCAGTGTGGTCTCTTTTTCAAACTTTATACTGCAGACAGAGGTGTATAGCGGTACGGGGGCCTTCCAGACCGCAAAAATGGTGCTAAAAATCCCCAAGAGGAGGGCGGTTATAATTACTATGGATTTCCTCTTATTAAGAATACGCCAGTATTCCCTGAGGTTTATATCGTACTGGGCCAAAGCTTCCCCTTGCTCCCATCATCTGCGGTTTATGTGTAAATAGTCTTTGGTGAAATAGTTACCCTGAAATGTCTTCGGATAAAATAGAAAGTCAAGAAGGGGTAGAGTGTTGGAGATCCAATCAGTTACGTCCCCTATCAACATCCTTGGCACATATATGAGATCCCCGTCTTCCAGGGGAACGTTTTGCTTCAAATCGGCCCTTCTAAGGAGGGCGTTAACATCGGACATCATTACGAGGGGATCGTGTTCATTTGCAGGGTACCCCCTTACTATGAGGGTATTCTCCTCTTTGGCAAGGGGCGTGATACTCCCTGCCAGGGATATGGCGCTCAGGAGATCCATGGCGTCTTCAAGGGGATATATGCCCTGGAAATTCACTTCACCCATTACGAAGACCCTCTCGCCAAAGGAAGGCAGGGCCGGGATATTTACCACGTCTCCGGCGTCGATGATAACATTTATGCTCTGATCACCTTTTTCCAGGATATCGAAGAGGTTAATCCTGTAAGTCTTTCCCTGTCTAATTAGTTTGACGTTCTTGATGTCGGCGTCAACGGTATATCCCCCACCCATGGCGATGAGATCCATAAGGGTGGTCTTCCCATGCAGATACACCCTTCCACTCGTGGCCTCACCTGTGGATGCCCTGAGAGAAGCGAGCTCCCCCAAGATGGTAACGCTCTTGCTGTTGAATTCCTTTACAATGACATTGATCCTCGGGTTTTTAATATAACCGGACAATTTTTTCTTTAAAAGTTCATTAAGCTGACTTGGTGTCAACCCGGCCACATCCAGGTCATCGATAAAGGAATAGGATATTTTACCGCGGTTGTTCACTGTTATGGTCGCTTTATCAACCTTGTCTCCTATATAGGAATTGATCTCCAGGACATCCAAGGGGCCGATACGGTATTCAGGGATACCGGATATATCAACAAATGACTTGTTACTCTGTGCAATGCTCATGGAGGCGATCGCATCCTTCTCCATTTCTAACCTTTTCGCTGTTACAGTTTTTTTCTCCTTGGTCATGGCGAGCTCCCGGACCGGAAACCCCTTCACGGCCGTAGAAGAATAGCAGGACTGAAACAGGATAGACAAGATTATCAAGCCAAGGAAAAGGATAGGGTAGAGTCTCCCGGGCATTAAGGGAGTGTTGCCTAAAGGGAAATAACGATCAATTTTTTTCATCTCAGAAATTCCCGGTATCCCAATCGTTAATGGATATCATTTGCCCCGACGCTGCTATCGATATATAGTAAGGGATTCTCGGACAATCGAATAACCTGCCGTTCTCTTAGCTTATTCCCAGAGCTGTCAAAGAGGATCTCCACTGTCGGCCTCAGGGGCTGATTTTTATCTGTCGATATTACCCTCCCAATGGACCCATTATTCAGCCTTATATAGGAGTTGACAGGGAAAAGGGAGATCTGGTTTAGGAAAAATTTTACGATCCTGGGTGGAAACTTGCCCTTGCTGGCACCCAGGATTGATTTGATGGCATCGGTCTGTATAAACTTCTCCCTGTAGGGCCTGTTTTTGATCATTGCCACATAGGTGTCAACCAGACCGATAATCGATGCCAGCTCAAGGATCTCTCCCCCCTTTAACCCCGAGGGATAGCCTGACCCGTCTTCTCTCTCATGCACCTGGAGGGCCACTTCAGCCAGCCATTTATACCTCTCTCCCATCCTGCTCAGGATATCACGGCTCATCTTCGGGTGATTCTTAATCAGCCGTATCTCTCTCTCGCCGAGTTTGCCCTTTGCCTTGAGGACCCTGTCGGGAATCCTGTACATCCCCACGTTTTCAAGAAAGGCCGCCAGCCCCAATCTTAAGAGCATTTTAATGTCATATTTCATGCCCATCCCTACTTTCAGGCAGGTGAAGGTCACATCAAGGGTATGAATGATCATGTCATCATAATTTCCCTGTGCCGACATTGCATAATCATAGAGGCTGTCCACCATACCCCTATCAATGATATAATGGAGATCAGAAAGGATGGGTGAAGGACTTATACCCTTATCGCCTTTGACCCTTTCCCTTACCTCCTGGGCCCTGGTAATAAATTTTTTATAATAGGCGGCCACATCCCGGCCCGTAATATCATGCGAAGGAGGATCAATGGGGACCTTTTCATCCTCTTGTTTCTTCAGGATCAGCGAGTCGCTCAACCTGAAGGTTTCCTCTTGATCCGCTTTTTCAAGGGGCTCATCCTTAGGGGCCTTTTTATCCGTTTCCTTTATTATATCAGAAAAACGCACCATCTCTTATGACACTCTCCACGATATTAAGATTGATACTATTCTCATTTGTACTGAATCCAATTAAAAGGGAAAGATCACAAATATTGTTTATCCTCCTCGGCACGCCGTTGGAATGCTCATAAATCCTTTTAATAGCTTCGCTCTGAAAGACATTATCTTCTTTGCCGGCCTTTTTCTGCCTAAAGATAATATATTCGGATGTGTCTTTTAGATCAAAGGGAGCCAAATGGTATTTAAGGGGAATTCTCTGGTCCAGTTGTTCGATTCCTCTGATCATGTTTCTCAATTCGGGCTGGCCAAGAAGGATAATAGTCATTAGAAACCGGTCATTTAACTGGAAATTCAAAAGGAGCCGGATCTCCTCAAAAGTTGACTCGTTAAGCAGGTGGGCCTCGTCGATTATCAGGATAGTATCTCTTTTTTCTTTCATATTCTCCAACATATGGTCATTGAGCATCCACAGGCACTCCACCTTTTTATCCGGGATGTTCGGGATATCGAACTGGTATAATATCTCCCGCAAAAAATCTATTAATTCCAATTTAGGGTTAATAATCAGCCCTATATCATATTTGTCACCGGCGAGCTTTTTGACATAGACCTTTGAAAGGATAGTCTTGCCGCAGCCTATTTCACCCGTCAGCATGGCCCCACCCTTCCTCATCTCCACGGCGTAGATAAGACGCGTCAAGGCTTCTTCATGGGATTTTGCCTGGTAGAAGAAACCTGGATCAGGGACATTTTCAAAGGGAAATTTTTTAAAGCCCCAGTATTCGAGATACATTGATTGCGCCTTGAAAAGCTTTTTAATGAAAAGTATAAATAAAATTGTATATTTGTCAATATATAAATAATAATTGATTAAAAGTTATATATACTTATGTTAAAATAACTCCATATCAGATTGATATAAGATTTTCATACACAATGCCATATGCAATACCTGTTCCTACGATAGCATGATCATAAAAGTATTTTGGCCGGAAGCGGCTCGTTCCATATGGCTTGAGCGGAACGGTAAATCTACCTTAATCATCTCGAAGTTATTAGAATTATACCATAAAAATGATATCAGAAGCATATGAAACGGTCAAGTTTGTCTGTTTCGGGTTTTTGTAATCGGTTCTTCAAAGGACCTGTTATCAACAATTATTTGGTCTTGATTAATCTCCGGAAAAAAGCTTAAACTCTGTCAGACAAATAATTAGTCTGAATTCAGGTGTATGCAAAAGGGTATATTAGTGTGAGGGAAAAGAAATGGGGCTTGAACCTTTATTTGATCAGAAAAAACAAGGCCGGCCCATGAATGTTGCCGCCTTCATGTCTGGATCAGGGACCAACATTATCAGGCTCCTTGAGAGGGAGAAGGAATTGAAAGGTAAGAAGGGAACCTCTCCCTTTAATGTCCTGTTCATTTTCAGCGATAGATCAGACGGTAAATGCCTTGGAGAGAGGATAGCATATGATCATGGCATACCTTATTTCAGTTATGATATCAGGGCTTTTCATCGTTTGAGGGGATTGAAGAGAACCGCACTCACACCCGAGGGTCTATCCGCGAGAAGGGAGTTTGACAGCCTGGCCGAGGGGCTTGCCAAGGCCTTTGAAATAGATGTGATCGCGCTGGGAGGCTACATGAGCTATACCACTCTGAACAGGTGTGTCAACGTGCATCCGGCCGATCTCTCTATCCTGACGGCGGAGGGGAAGAGGAAATATGTGGGAGATCATGCGGTCCTGGATGCCATTGTCTCCGGGGAAACCACCCTCTGCGCATCCACCCTCTGGACGGACAGGGGTGTGGATACCGGTCCCCTATTGATGGTCTCGGAACCCCTTAAAGTCGAACTCCCCGATCCTCTCGAGCAGTTAATCAAGGACAGAGAGAGGTTACTCAAGATAGCCGATTATCATCAGGATCGTCTGAAGGAGGTCGGTGACTGGAGGATATTTCCACGGACCATTGAAATGATCGCCCAGGGCCGCTTTGCCCTTGATGAGCATAACCGGGTCTACGCGGACGGGAGGCCGGTACCCTTGGGCTACAGGTATTCAGCAGCCTCAACCGGAATGGACAGGAGATAAATTCCTTAGGAGGAATATGAAGAAAATCCTATTGACAGGTGAGAAGGCCAGGGCGACATTTCAGGAAATTATCAGGCCTGCGGGAAATTTTTTTTCAAAAATAGGTCTGCATCCCAATGTATTATCCATAACCGGACTTGTCCTGAGCATAGTTGCGGGAATAATATACACTAGGGGCCGTTTTTTCTGGGCGGCCTGGGTTGTTGTCCTCGCAGGAATCTGCGACTCCCTTGACGGGAACCTCGCCAGAGAGACGGGCAAGAGCAGCCTCTTTGGGGCATTTCTGGACAGCACCCTGGACCGATACGGAGAAATGTGCATCCTAATCGGTATTGCATGGTATTTTGCGGTGGGGCCTGAGCCCAGTCCCTGGTCATTGCTCTTTATAATCACGGCCATGACCGGATCCTTTATGGTGAGCTATACAAGGGCAAGGGCGGAAGGGATCGGTCTTGAATGCAAGGTTGGCCTGATGCAGAGAGCCGAAAGAATGATCTTGCTGATCATAGGTTCTCTACTTGGCTCCATCCCCTTAATCGGGATCTTTATAATGAAATTCACCCTTTTGGTACTCGCCGTATTATCCAATATTACTGCCATCCACAGGCTGATCCATGTCAGGAAAGAGATTTTAAAGGAGAATTTGGACACATGAAAGACCGTTTTTTGTGCCCTTTTTGCGGGAAGGAGGTATATAGATACCGCAATCCCTTTCCCACTGTTGATATAATAATAGAGATAGGTGGAGGAATCATTCTGATCAAAAGAAAAAATCCGCCCTGTGGATGGGCCCTTCCCGGCGGCTTTGTGGACTATGGCGAGAGCCTTGAGAACGCGGCTATTCGAGAGGCAAGAGAGGAGACTTCCCTGGACGTTGAGCTCCTCTCGCAGCTTGGAGCCTATTCCGATCCAAAGAGAGATCCGAGACATCACTCTATTTCCGTGGTCTTTCAGGCCAGGGCCCAGGGCCTGCCCAAGGCCTCCGACGATGCAACGGAGATCGGAATTTTCAATCGAAATAATCTGCCCGATGAACTGGCCTTTGATCACGGCATAATCCTTAATGACTACTTTGAGAAATGCTCCTTAAAAAGATAAGGTATGTTGCAGTTCCAGCCCTTTTATTGATTCTTCTCTTAATATCTATCCTGGTCCTCGCGAACACGCTCATACAGAGACCATCTGTTCAGAAATACCTGGTACAGAGGATCTCCAATTTCATTGGAATAGATATCCGAACCGGAGAGATCGAGGTGAACCTGTTAGGGGGGATCGGTATATTAGTCCATGATTTTGAGGCCAGATCAAGACACGGAAACGACAGCATTACATCAGCAAGGGTAAGAATCATCCTGGACGGGACTGAATTGATAAAGGGACGCATTGTGCCAAAGGGCATATCCCTGATTCAGCCGAAAATAGAGATGTACATTAGAGACAAAACTGAACCGCGGACAGATCAAAAGGGGGCTGAAGCAGGGAAATCGCCCCTACTATGGGTTCCGGGGATCCGATCCATACAGGTGGAACAGGGCCGCATGGTTTTTACAGGCCGTTCCTTTTATCTGGATGATGTCAATCTCAAGGCCCGAGAGACAGGCCAATATCCCCTGACATTGAGCTTGAACTCTACCGGCAAGGTGGGCTTCAGGGACAGAAAAGTCCCCTTTGATGTCAGCGGGGTGGTGCTTCTTCCTGCAGAGACCATGAGGGCACCCACGGTTGACTTATTGCTTAATACGGGGAAGGCTCCCCTAAACTGGATTCCCTGGCCCCGGTCGATATTGGTAGAACAGGGCAGTTTCAAGGCCAGCCTGAAGATTGAGGGAACTCTTAATGAAACGACAACGGTCAGCGGACAGATCACGGTCGATCCCTTCCAGTTTAGCCTGACCAAAGGTGATCGGGGAAAGGATTTTTCAATTCCGGAATCGACCCTTGATTTTCGATCCTCCATCCAGGGCAAGCGGATTAATTTCCAGTCATTGCGAATCAAAAACCCGGACTTCTCCCTGTCGATCGGCCTGATGCTTGATCTCAAGGAACAAGATAAGTTCTATCTTGAACTTTCGGCCCAGACGGATTCCATGAATATGGAAACTGTTAAGGGGCTCTTCCCTTCCCCCCTGCTGCCCCTTTGGCTTGGAGAGAGGCTTTTGCCGGTCCTTAAAACAGGCCAGGTCCGATTGAAGCTACTGACCCTGAAGGGCTCAGAGGATCAGCTCAACAGGCTATGGACGCCTGAAAACCGTTCCGCCCTGAAGATCGAGCTGGAGTGTAATAATTTGGGCATATCAGGGGACGGAATTCCTGTGCCTTTTAGGGGGGTGACGGCCGTGGTTGCTATAGGGGATGGTGATCTGAGGATCTCGGGTTTAAAGGCAGTTTTCGGAGACTCGATGATAAGGGAAGCAGGGCTTATAGTAAAAGGAGTCATGGACCATTCACCCTCCTTTGAAATCGTGATGGATGGTTCTTTTGATCTTCAGGACCTGATCCGCCAGAAAGATATGGGGCTCATCACGTCCGGAGTCGTCAAAGGGTTGGATGACCCGCAGGGACTTGCCGGCAGGCTGGACTGCAGGGCCAGATTCGGATACAGACATGGATGGGAATTGCCTCGAATCCTGGGCGGTGAATTCCTCTTCCAGGACTGCACCATCCATAGGAAAGATCTGCTTCTGCCTCTGGAGGTTGAAGAGGCCCGGTTCCGGGTCCATGAATCCGGCCTGAGCGGTTTTACGGGCCTGGGTTCCTGGGGAAATAGCCCATTCAAGGTAACGGGAGAATTCGCGTTCAAGGAAAAGGGCCTCGATTTCAGAAAGGCGGACATTTCACTCAACATGGATTTAAATCAGGTCATACCGCGTGTCTATCAGGGGAAAGGATTGTCCGTGAGATCCAGGGAACCTGCCCTCTTTCGTATTTCCATGGCAATAAAGGACTCTTCCTGGGATCTTAGCGGTGATATTCAACTCAATGATATTGTTATTGAATCAGAAGGCATCTACGCCGACCCTCGGGGAAATAAAAACCGGGTCCTCTTTGACCTGCGGTTCAGACCAGGTGAAATGATCCACATGAACAGGATCCTTTGCCGGCTTGGGGACTCTTCTCTCGAGATTTCAGGCGACTATGATTTCCATAAAAAGGGATTTTCAGGACTGGACATATCCTCGTCAGGACTCTCCATGGAAGACTTAGGCATCTACTATATCAAGAGAGACGATATCCCCATGAGGGGCACCCTGAGGGGCAATGTGAAGGTGACTCCATCAGGACGGAATATTAAAAACGCGGATATCAAGGGCTGGATAGAAGGAGAGGGGCTCTATTTTCCTTTGAAAAATAATTCCATGCCGGTCAAGGACTGTCGGTTTCACCTGGATTTCTCTGGAAGGCAGGCCGCTATTGATGACCTGAAAATGAAGATCGGCGAGAGCCTCTTATCGATCAGAGGAAACCTGAAAGGATGGGATACCCTGGAAGGAGACATTGTTGTAAAGTCCGATTTTCTCAATATGTCCGATATATTGCCGGAGAAAGACGTATCCGCCTTGCCCGGAAATGTAAGAGGAAGGCGCAAGGGTATCTTAGGTTCTTTGAACCTCGGCGTTAAACTGGATATATCAGGGGGCATGTGGAGGAAACTGAGATATGGTCCCCTGGAGGCTGATCTGGATATTAAAGCCGGGGACATATATATAAATAGATCAACGATCAATCTGGAGAAGGGCGTCATAAGCGTGAAGGGTCACGTGATAACAGGTGATAGGCCGGAGTCGCTCTTTTCGGGAAATATAAGACTGGCCGATCAACCGGTTGATGAGCTTCAGGAAGACATCGGAGTCGGCGACAGGGGCATCAAGGGAAGATTGACCCTTGAGGGGTCCTTTTTGCTCCAAGGGAAGGATAAGAAGGAACTTATATCCAGTCTTACAGGGTCTGGAAAGATCTCCCTTGAGAAAGGCCTGATAAGACAATCACGCGTGTTGATCAAGGTCCTGGAATTCCTGAGCATCCAGAAGATTTTCAAACAGAGGCCGCCGGATCTCAGGGAAGAGGGCTTCTATTTTGAGAGCATGCGCGGAGACCTGATTGTTAAAAAAGGCATTCTCAGGTCTGATAACCTTGTCATAAGGAGCCCCATATTTAATGCAGGTGCCTACGGAGAAATGGATATCCCTTTGAAAAGTGTGGATTTTATCCTGATGACCCAGCCCCTCGGGACCATTGACACGCTGGTGAGCAATATCCCGATCCTGGGCTATATCATTACCGGTGATAGGGGATCCGTCCTTGCCTATTCCTTTGAAGTAAAAGGTCCCATTTCAGACCCGCAAGTCAAATTTGTCCCGTTCGAGAAGCTTGGAGAGGGTGTCGGCGGAATCTTAAAGCGATTGCTGCTCACGCCAAAAAGGATACTGGAGGATATTGATAAGGTTACCAAGGGCGCGGAGTAACATTCTCCTCTGGCGCTTGACAAATTATAGCGTATATGTTTCCTCTTTTTCCTGGGGTTGATCCCGATCATAAATCATGTTAAAGTTCAATCCTTGACGCCTGAATCAATCAAAAGGCACTGCCTTAATGATAATCCAGATGAAAGGCTGCGACTCATTTTCCAGCCCAAGGTTAGGGACTTGCGTGCAGTATATGAAATCTTAGATTCAGGGAACTGAAAGGGCATTCATCGTGGCTAAGTTAGATCTCATCGACATATTTAAAAAACGTACCAGGCATCCATATCGTCCAAGGACACTGGATATAATCGATAAACTTTTTCCGGATTTTGATGCGACCGACATACACGAAAGCTCCCTTGTCTTAGGCACCTGTCGTTTTCTTAACAAGGATCTTTTCATTATCGGGCAGCAAAAGCCCAAGCCTGAGGATCTCCAGAGCCGCGAGGACCTTGAGAAACTTAATTACGGCATGTTGACGTCTGATGATCATTCCCGGATACTCACTGTCCTGGAAAGCGCTGCGAGGTCAGATCCAACCAGGACCTTTATCTTTTGTCTCATAGACACATACGGGGCGGATATCTCCATGGAGTCGGCCCAGCGTTTTCAGGCCTTCTTCATCTCACACCTGATACTAAAATTTTTGACCATTCCCATCAGGACCATATCCCTGATCCTGGGGGAGGGAGGGAGTGGAGGGGCCCTGGCGCTTCAGGTCACGGATATAAGGGGGCAGATGGATGACGCCCTGTACGCCACTGCGCCTCCTGAAAGCATGGCTTCAATTGTGTTCAGGGATCCCAACAGGATAGATGACGCACTTACCATACTAAAACCAACGGCCAAGGAGCTTAAAAACCTGGGTGTCATAGACCGGATTGTCCCGTCTCCGGAGGACGTGACCGATTGCAAGGAGATTTCAGATAACGTCAGGCAGTTCCTTGTCAAGGCCATGAGGGATCTATCCAGATCACGGATAGGGAAGCTTATAAAGAAGAGGGAAACCAGGGCAAAGAATTACGGCCTTGCAATGGCGGGCGGCACCTTCTATGACATCAAACGCTATGTAGAGAAACCGATCAAGAAACTATTTCTCAAGCCGCCGCCGGATATCAAAATAGTCAATTATTCCAGCCTGATCGAAGTCGAGGATGATTACGGCAGGATTGAATACAAGGAAACAACAAAGGAGTTCGTTGAATGCGGCGTTGTACAGGGAAAAACGGAGAGAAATGAGGGGTGCGGCAAGCTGATCCCCTTAACGACCTTTCTTGACAATTTCCACGTATGCCCTGAATGCGGGCACTCTTACATCCTCGGGGCCACGGGCTGGATAGATTGTCTTGCAGATACAGGGAGCTTTCATGAACTTTATCGAAATCTTACCGTGGAACAGCTCCTTGGAGAGGACGCTATTACGGACTATTACCGGGATTTCCTGAAAAGGCAGGAAGGCCGATCCCACTTCAAGGAGTCGTTAGCGGTCGGCGTTGCCAGGATTAACCATTTTCAGGTGATTTTGGCAATAAGTGAATTCTATTTCTGCGGCGGTTCCATGGGAGTTGTATTTGGGGAAAAATTCAGGAGGGCCGTGGACCTTGCCATACAGGAGAATCTCCCGCTGGTAAGCCTGTGCTGTTCAGGCGGAGCCAGGCTCTACGAAGGAATATTGGCCCTCATGCAGATGGTCAAAACCATTGAATCGGCCAATCGACTGAAGCGGCACGGCCTTCCTTACATCTCAATCCTCGCCGATCCCTCAACCGGGGGCTCGATCGCCAGTTATGCAGCCCTCGGCGATATCATAATCGCGGAGCCCAATGCCCTGGTTATTTTCGCTGGACCAAGGGTCATGAAGTCGCGAGGATTTGAGGTGGACGAGAGACTTGTCAGGTCTCAATATCTGCATAGTATTTCAGGCGATATATACGCTAATCTTGATTACTATCACGATATCAGGGGAATCCAGGAGATAGCTGAAAGGAGGAACATGAAACTGGCAGTTACTAAATACCTGGAACTCTATAAACGGACCAGTTATCGTCGCCGGAAGAAAGGCCGAAATGGAAAATAAGGCGGATGATCAGGCAGGGGCCTGTCTTAGTCCCTAATCGGAATAAAATTTGGACAAAAAATCCCTTAAGGCCGGACGCATATAGACATTGCTGAGGTCAAAATCAGTCAGGGCCTTTGCCAGGGTCTCAATCTTATCCTCCATACTGGCTTTTGAGTTAATAATAAGGATCTTCTCGCCCTTAACCCTGCAAAGGCCGCCGGGGAAAAAGGCCCCTTCTTTTTTCAACTGCTCATATCTGACTTTGACTTGAAGGCTGTCAGCCAGTTCCTCAAGCTGACTCAGGATGCTTTCGTAGTTTATACCGGATCTCGTCATGAAAAATGCCTTTAGAGTTCAAGATTTTAAACTTTATAAATGACCGGAAATCATTTTTTGCAAAATGGTCCCCGATTATAGAGATCTGCCGCAGAATGGGCAATAGCGAAACCGGGATTCCAATGGTTTTCCGCAATTCGGGCAGGTCCTGAATGGCCTGTCATAGTACTCCTGAAACACATCAGATCCTGACTCATGGGTGAGCATCCCGCAGCTCTCGCATTTTAGGAATGGGTCCCCTTTTTTTATGCGGAAAAGAGGTATAAAAAACAGGGAGACGTAATGGTCAACCCTTTTGAGCCTGGCCCGGTAAAGGCCGCAGGAAGGGCACATCCTCGGTTGCCCCTCCAGGTCAACGGTCCTGGGTTGAACCCCCCCGATAAAAAAGAACATGATATTCCATCCAAATATCCATTTTCTTTCAGTAATTGCCGGTCAGGTTGAGAATTTCAGGGTGATATCCTGGACCGGGATTGCCAACTTTTTGTGAATTTAACCATTGGACGATTTTATATCAAGAAGAAAGTTGGATATGGAACAGGCCCTGAATTTGTGTTATAGATCACCAGGAAAGGCTCAACCCCATAGGACACTACAGTGGATAAGGCAAGTAAAGAATCATTAGCGACCGGCAAAAATTAATCACCCTTTTCCCGGTTAAGGAGGCGGCCGATGGAGAACACTGGAGTTGTAAAGGACAAAAGATATATGGATCATGACATGGGTCCTTATCATCCTGAGAGCCCCCAGCGACTCGAAGCCATATATGACATGCTGGAGGAGCCGGGCATAAAAGGGGTTTTCATGGAAGTCCCCGTGAGAGAGGCTGAAAGGGCGGAGTTGCTCCGGATACACACATCCAATTACGTGGACATGCTGGCTGAAACAGAGGGAAAAGCAGATACGTACCTGGACCCGGATACCCGGACGTCCGCCTTGTCTTACAGGGCGGCGCTCCTGGCGGCGGGAGGGCTGTGCTCGGCCATATCAATGGTCAATTCAGGGGAACTGGAAAATGCCTTTGCCCTTGTGAGACCTCCTGGACACCACGCGGAGAAGAGTCGCGCCATGGGCTTTTGTCTTTTCAATAATGTGGCTATTGGAGCGCGGTTCGCGCAGGAACACCTGGGGCTGGGCCGCATCCTTATTGTGGATTGGGATCTGCACCATGGCAACGGCACCCAGCATTCATTTGAAGATGATCCATCGATATTATACTTCTCCACCCATCAATATCCATACTATCCCGGGACCGGGTCCCATAGGGAATCAGGAATAGGAAAAGGGACGGGATTCACCATCAACGTGCCGCTCACTTCAGGTTATGGAGACGGTGAGTATGCCGCCATTTTCGAAGAGCTGCTGAAACCGGTGGCCCTTGAGTTCAACCCCGAGATAATCCTTGTCTCTGCCGGGTTTGACACCTATAAGGGAGACCCGCTGGGAGGAATGAATGTTACTCCCGTGGGGTACGCCGGGTTGACCAGATCCGTCATGGAGATAGCTGACTCGTGCTGCTACGGCAAGGTGGTTATCACGCTTGAAGGAGGGTATCACCTTCAGGGTCTGAGGGATTCGGTAAAGGCGGTGTTAAAGGAGCTTTCCGGAATGACAGAGACAGGCATAGGTAATCTCCTCAAAGGAGCTGACAGGCCTATGGTCGATTATGCACTGAAACCTGTCAAGGAGGTCCACAGACAATACTGGAAAGGCCTGTAAGGTATTTTTCATTGTAGGAAACCCCCGGTATGCGGGAGTAAGAAACAGAGGTTATGCCATAGGAGTCATTGCTCCGGTCGGGTTCTTTTTTTCAAGCCCTATCTATAGGCCAAGGTGGCGGTTCCCGCAGATGGAAGGGTTCAATAGGACAGGTCATTTCATCTGAAAGGGACATTCTGATAGAAGTTTTGTGGTGTGAACCCTCCCATCTGAGGGAACGGCAGAATCTGGTGGAACTCTTTTTGAGATAGGGCTTGAAAAAAAGAACCCAACCTCCGCTGTGGCTCAGGGTTGTTTTCGACACAGGCACCCCTATGGGGCGTTGATTCGAAGCATGGTCCTATGGGCCAGGATCCTTACTTTTGAATATGTAGGGTTAAAGGGAGAGCGGCATGCGGGGGTTCTCCCGTGTGAGTAACTCCACATGGACGCGACCACCGCAGAATTGCTTAATAAGTTCCGCCACTTCCCCTGAGATCTCCCGCACCTCGGAAACGCTCACAGGGGGCAGCCCATCGATGTTGAACTCCACGGCCCTTGTGGTCGGTAATAGGAGCGTGTGATTGGCCTGACGCCAGGTCCAGCGCCTTGTCAGCACCGTGTTCTCTTCCGCGAAGATCATTTCTCCGGACAAGGGGTGCTCCACCTCATCCGACCCGAATGCGACAAATTCCTCCTTTCCTGTTGCCGGGCGCAATGATATATCTTTGGTCACAACGTCAATCGCGTGTCCGCCCGTGGGTACAAGGTATTTGAGGGAGACCGCGTTACCTATATCCACGAGTGTGTTTATCAGGGGTATCTCCTGATCGCGCAGAACGCGTCTTACCATCGCCTCAATCGATGACCGAAATTTGCTGGGCTGGGCCCCGAAGGACCTGTAGGCCTCTCGCCAGGGCCCTATTTTAGGGTGCACGGCCACCTCCTCTAAAGACAATCTCTCCCGAAGGGATGCCTCAGCATCCCTGAGTATGGTTATCAGGTCATGGGGCGAGGCGCCGTTGACCACGTCAAAGGCCAATACCACACCCCGTGTATATCCGGGAAATAGATCAAAAACCTCATCGGCAATTGAATAGTAAATGTCTTTCATCCTTTGTTACCTTATGGTGGGATATTAACCAGTGTCGTGTCCTATAAATAACTTTAATTAATAATTGAGCTCGGTTCTCTATAGAGGATCGGAGTCCTTATGTCCTGCCTGAAGGCAAATAGTCTTCCCGCACCGGCGAAAATACCTCAATGGCCAAAGAATCAGCAAGGACCTCGCCATAGTGCTCGATATCACCCGGGATGCACCAGCTGTCTCCCGGTTCAACCTCAAATGTCTCCTTGCCTATGGCAAGCCGGATCCGGCCTGATATCAGGTAACCTGTCTGTTCATGGGGATGGCTATGGGATGGGACCTCGCTTCCCTTTTTCATGCGGAACTCCGTGAAAAGGGTCTTATCACCATAGACCAGTGTCTTGACCTCCACCCCTTTAGCGATCTGTCTATAACCTTCCTCATCACGCTTGTAGAACATTTTATCTTCTCCATTCAAATTTTATGTTTCCATTTATCACAATTTTCCTCCAAGATTGTCAACCGGCACTTGAAAAACTTTTGTAAAGACTTAAAAGAGGCATCCGGGATTATGGATGTCTGTCAAATTACCTTTTAACCAGGTAGTGGTTATAAATGAGATACAATGAAACTTAAATTAATCAAAATTAAAATACTTTGGTAAAGCTTCTTATATGCAGAAATTCAGCATTTTACTTGATCGGGACCGGTCACTATGGTAGGTGTTCTCTATCAAAGCAGAGTCTGAAAGCCTATTTAAGAGACTCTAATGTATACATGAAGATTTTAATGGCAGAATCAGGAAGAGATCTCTTTTTAGAGATCTTGGGAGAATAGATATTGGGAAACATGAGCGCAGGAGATAACTCTCTTTTGACCAAGAAGATCGGTTTTCCAGACCATGAGCTTTTAAGGATGCTGTGCGGTGAACAGAACACCCACATAAAGCTCATTGAAAAACGGATAGGACTATCCGTCAATGTGAGAGGCACTCAATTGACCCTCCAGGGCGGTGACTGGGAGATAGAGCTGGCTGAAAAAATCCTGAATCAGCTCTACGACCTCTTAAGGAATGATTACCCGCTTTATCTAAACGATGTGGAATACGCCATCAGGATCCTGAGCAGCGACCAATCGGCCAACCTGAAGAGGATATTTTTGGACAGTGTGTTTATCTCCTCCAAAAAAAAGATTATAACACCCAAGAGTATAAATCAGAAAGAGTATATAGACGGGATAAGGAGTTTCGATATCGTCTTTGCCATAGGCCCGGCCGGCACCGGAAAGACATACCTCGCAATGGCAATGGCCATAGCTTCGTTAGGGAAAAAAGAGGTTAACAGGGTCGTCCTTGCCAGACCGGCCGTGGAGGCTGGTGAGCACCTCGGGTTTTTACCGGGCGACCTCTATGAAAAGGTAAATCCGTATCTCAGGCCCCTATACGACGCCCTCCATGACATGATGGATTTCGAGGATGCGTCCAGACTTGTCCAGAAAGGGGTCATAGAGGTAGCACCTCTGGCCTTCATGAGAGGAAGGACCTTGAATGATTCCTTTGTTATCCTTGATGAGGCACAAAACGCCACATCAGACCAGATGAAGATGTTCCTGACAAGGCTCGGTTTCAGCTCAAAGGCCGTAATCACCGGTGATGTGACCCAGACCGACCTGCCGGAGGGCAAGACCTCGGGCCTGATTCAGGCGAGGGAGTTGTTAGTGGGGATCAAGGGAATAAAGTTCGTACATTTCTCCAGGGATGATGTCATCAGGCACCCCCTGGTTCAGGAGATCATAGACGCCTATGAAAGGGCCGATCAGGGAGGTAGGGGCAATGGCTAATGATTCAATCCGCCGGTCAAGGTACCTTGGACCGGAGATCAGACGATGGTCGGTTCTCGTGGCCTTGAGCCTGATTATCAGCGTCCTTTTGTTCCCGAATTTTTTAAGCAAGCCGAAGCTCTATAAGATCGGAGATGTGGCGGAAGGGGACATAAAGGCCTCCAGCGATATCCTCATAGAGAACGAGGAGTTGACGGAGAAGAACAGGAAGGAGGCCGCTGATAAAGTCCCCTATGTGTACGATTTCGATCCCTCGGCCTCCAATATTCTATTCAGGCTGAGGACAGCGATGGACGAGGCGAGGGATTACTTTACGCTCGATATAACGCAAACCGAGGCCCCGATTCCCATAGAGAAGATACCCACGGACGTCGAGGAGGAGAGGGAGCTTGTAAAGGATCGTTTTTTTAAGGTCCTCGAGATATCCCCGGATGATTCCCTTTTTGAAAAGCTGACCCGGAGCGGTTTCTCAGCCGAGATCGAAAGTAATGCTGCTCAGCTGGTGACACAGGTCTTTCAGAAAGGGGTGGTTGGAAACAAGATGGTGTTAATGAGCCAGGCCCAGAAGGGGATAGTCCTCCAGGGGATCCAGACGAGGGAAGATACGCTTGTCACCGATTTGAGTCGATTCTATGGTATCGACGACGCCAAAAAATTCATTGAGGGCCAGAGAAAGGCCCTGAGAAAGACGGCCGGCTCCGCAACATTTGCTGATCTATCAATAGATATCGCCCTATCCCTTATAAAACCCAACGTGACTTTCAATAAGAGGGAAACCGAGTTAAGAAAGGCTGCCGCGAGGGAGTCCATAAAGCCCTTCTATTATCAGATAAAGAAGGGGGAGATGTTGGTAAGGGAAGGCGAAAGGATCGGCCCGGACCACCTCGCCAAACTTTCAGCAGAGGCTGAATTAGTGGGACAACAGGCAATGATAGGACGGGTACCGGGTATGACGGTCCTGATCGGCCTTCTATTTGCGGTTGTGTACATGGCAGGATTATTAAAATCCAAGTCCGCCCATGATGACATGAGCCATCTCCTGTTTAACGCCGTTACATTGTTGGGCATATTTCTCTTTGCCTGGGCCTACAATTTTATAGCCGAAGAGACAGCCCGGGGCTTTCATTTTTTTACGGCCAAGGCCCTGATCTTCGCCATGCCTGTCGCCTGCGGGGCCATACTAATGGCGGTATTCCAGGGGATGACTATTGCCGCGACCTTCTCCTTGCTCATCTCCATTCTGGTTTGCTTCATTATTGAAGGAAAGATGGAATTTTTCATCTATTTCTTCATCAGCAGCCTGGTGGCCGCCTATGGCGTCAGGAATTATCGGGAGAGAGGGACCCTTATCAAGACGGGATTAAAAGTCGGTTTAATCAATATGGTCCTGGCCCTCTCAATAGAGACCTATTACGGGTCTCTCTACTCAATGGAAGCAGTGGTCGCCCTGGCCGCGGGCTTTATCGGGGGAATCCTCACTGGCGTCATTGCCACAGGGGTCATCCCCTTGATTGAAATGGCCTTTGGTTTCACAACAGATATAAAACTCCTTGAGCTGGCAAATCTTGACCAGCCTCTTTTGAGGGAGTTGATGGTCCAGGCACCGGGCACATATCATCATAGCGTCATCGTGAGCAATATGGTGGAAGCCACTGCCGAGGCCATTCACGCCAACTCTCTGATCTCAAAGGTCAGCGCCTATTATCACGATATTGGAAAGATGAAGAAGCCCCTTTACTTTATTGAGAATCAGATGGGGGGTGAAAACAAACATGAAAAGCTGGCACCATCCATGAGCAGCCTCGTCCTAATCTCCCATGTCAAGGACGGCGTCGAGCTGGCAAAGAGGCATAAGCTGGGGAAAGAAATAATCGACATTATCCAGCAGCATCAGGGGAAAAGCCTGATCACATATTTTTATTCAAAGGCAAAGGAGCAGGCCGCCAGCAAAGGGAAAAAGTCTTTTCAGATAAAAGAAGAGGATTTCAGGTATCCCGGTCCGAAACCCCAGACCAAAGAGGCAGGCCTTGTCATGCTCGCGGATATGGTCGAGGCCGCCTCCAGAAGTCTTGTGGATCCCACTCCCGCGCGCATCCAGGGTACGGTGCAAAAAATAATCAACAAGGCCTTTTCAGACGGGCAGTTGGATGAGTGCGAACTCACTCTGAAGGACCTCCATGAGATTGCAAAGAGTTTTACAAAGACCCTGAGCGGAATCTTTCACCATCGTATCGAATATCCCGAAACGAATTTAAAACCCGTAAAAAAGACGACCAATGGAGATACAGATCAGGTCCCTCCGGAAGATACCCGGGCTAAGAAGTCAGAAAATAAAGAGGACAATGAAAACGGTCTTAAAAGACTTGGCCTGTGAAAAAAAGGAGTTGAGTATCCTCTTTACGGATGACGCATACATAGCGGAACTGAATAAGAGATATCTCGGCAGGAGTGGTCCCACCAATGTCCTGGCCTTTCCCATGTCAGGGGATTCGGTCGGCGATGTGGAATCCGGGATGTTAGGGGATGTTGTAGTGTCTGTGGATACGGCTATTCGCGAGTCAGGGGAGAATGAAGAGCCCTTGGAAAGGACCATCTGCCGTCTGCTGATCCATGGAATTCTCCATCTCCTGGATTACGATCATGAGAGATCCCCCGAGGATGAACTCCTTATGGAGGATGTGGAAAACAGGCTGCTTTCATTGATAGGGGAGGAATAGTATATGGCAAGGTTGGCGGTAAACGTTGATCATGTTGCCACGGTCCGTGAGGCCAGGGGCATCAGTGAGCCAGATCCCGTAATAGCGGCTGGCATAGCGGAAATGGCAGGGGCGGATTGCATTATCTGCCACCTTAGGGAGGACAGGCGACACATTAATGACAGGGACTTGAAACTCCTGCGGCAGACAGTAAAGACCAGGCTCAATATGGAGATGGCCGCCGTGGAGGAGATGGTGGAGATCGCCAGGGATGTCGGCCCCGATCTTGTCACTCTCGTACCGGAAAAGAGGGAAGAACTGACGACCGAAGGCGGTCTTGATGTCAAATCCAATCCCGATCATTATAAAAGGGTGGTTGAAAGGCTCCTTGAGAAGGGGATCAGGACGAGTTTTTTTGTCGATCCAGACCCTTCCCAGATTGAGATGGCCCATAGGGTGGGAGGAGATATAGTGGAGATCCACACGGGCCACTATTCAGAAGCCAAGACCGAGTCCGAGGCCGATGAACGCTTTGAAAGGATCGTAAAGGCCGTGGAGGCCTCCTCGGATCTGAAACTGGGAATCAGCGCGGGGCATGGCCTCAATTATTTTAATGTCAAGCGGTTCAGGTTTCTTCCTCAAATTGAAGAATACAGCATAGGCCACAGCATCATCGCCAGGGCCGTGCTTGTGGGGCTGGAAAGGGCAGTAAAGGAGATGATGGCCCTTGTCAGGGATTTCTGAGCGGGCTTGCCAACCATGATTTACGGCATCGGCGTTGATCTCGTTGACATAAAGCGGGTGGAGGGAGCCATGGAGAGGTGGGGAGACAGGTTTATCAACCGGGTCTTTACCCCAGGTGAAAGGGAGATATGCTATGGCAGGTCTTCCCCTTCCTCCGCCTTTTCACTCCGGTTTGCGGCAAAGGAGGCCTTTTCCAAGGCCCTCGGTGTCGGGATGAAAAAGGGCGTCAGGTGGCGTGATATCGAGGTTTTTCATTTTCCCGGCGGCAGGCCCGGTTTGAGACTCCACGGCATATCATCCGAGATTTGCATGAAGGAAAAAATAACCGGTTTTCACCTCAGCCTTTCGGATGAGGGCGGATACGGGGTGGCCATGGTGGTTCTGGAGAAAGGGTAATGAGACTGGTCAAGGCCCATGAAATGCAGGAAATGGACCGGCTGACTATCGGGGAAACGGGAATTCCGGGGATCGTGCTGATGGAAAATGCAGCACGGGGCGCGGCTCGGGTTTTCCTCGAACATTTCAGTCCGGATGAGGGTTCCCGCGTACTAATCCTCTGCGGCAGGGGCAACAACGGGGGGGACGGATATGTCATGGCCAGATATCTCAGCCAGGCGGGGTTAAAAATTAATGTGGTAGTCTTGGCTGAACTGGACAGGATCAGTGGAGATGCCCTGACTAATCTTGAGATTATTAAACGGATGGATCCGGATATCTGCGAAGTCCCGGATACTTCAAGGATTTCGGAACTCAGGCGGCGTCTCGGGGAGTGCGATTATATAGTGGACGGGATTTTTGGCACAGGCCTCAATTCACGGGTTAAAGGTTTCTATGCCCAGGTCCTGGAAGAGACAAACGCCGCTGGAAAGCCCCTTATGGCGATAGACATGCCTTCAGGCCTGAACGCCGATACCGGGCAGATAATGGGAGTGGCCCTTAAAGCCGATCTGACAGTGACTTTCGGATTTCCAAAGCTCGGTCAGATCCTCTTCCCCGGTGCAGGCCTCGTTGGCCGGCTCGCGAGGATAGATATCGGCATCCCTAAAAGCGTATCGGAGAGGGTGAAAACTCGATACCACATGATCGAACCCGGATATTTCAGTGACCTCTTACGTGTTGATAAAAAGGACATACATAAGGGTGACAGGGGGCATCTCCTGATAATCGCAGGATCCACGGGAAAGACAGGAGCCGCCTCCCTGACCGCGCTGGGGGCCCTGAGGGCGGGCGCAGGTCTGGTCACCCTATGCATACCTGCGAGCCTGAATCCCATACTCGAGGCCAAGCTGACGGAAGCCATGACCGTTCCCCTGCCCGAGACAGGGGAAGGATCTCTATCTCTCAGGGCCAGGGAGGAGATATTAAGATTGGCCGAGGGAAAGACGGCCCTCGCGATAGGTCCGGGACTCTCGACAAACCAGGAGACATCGGCCCTGGTAAGGGAGATAGTAGCCGGGTGCGATCTACCCATGGTTGTCGATGCAGACGGAATCAATGCCCTCGCCGGGGCCCCGGATTCCCTCAGGGACCTAAATGAGAGAATGATACTGACGCCACACCCGGGAGAGATGGGCAGATTAACAGGACTTAAAAGCAGGGAAGTGCAAACTGATCGAGCAGGAACAGCTGAGAAATTTGTCGAAGATTACGGTTGCTGTCTGGTGTTGAAGGGCGCCCGTACACTGATAGCTGAGCCTGACGGATGTATCTATGTCAATCCCACTGGAAATCCGGCCCTGGCAAGCGGCGGGTCCGGGGATGTCCTGACCGGCTTGATCTCAGGCCTCCTGGCCAGGGGCCTGCCGGTTGTCAAGGCGGCCTTCGCGGGCGTGTATCTACATGGATTGGCGGCCGATCTCCTGTCGGAAGATATGGGGGAGGCGGGCCTGCTGGCAGGCGAACTGCCGCATGTCATCCCCCTCTTGATGGACTCACTGGGGAGGAATGAATGGCCCCTTAAGGAGCCGCCGGCCTTTATGGATCTTTACCAGCCGCTCTGATGTTGGCGTCTGGCATACAAGGTAAATTCATCGATCCCTTAAAACCATACCCTCAGGGTATGGTCTGAGTAAATGGGATAGGACTTACGAGGAGACCCGGTGCTATGTTTCTCTTCAAGGGGATATCTACCTGCCTGGCAGCATATGACCAAATATTTGGTGTTTGCCAAAATTGAAGGTGATTTAGAGGGGGATTTTAGCAATAAACCCCAAATATTTGGTCATGGCAATGCCCGGTGGAATCTTAAAAAAGCTATCCCCTTGAAGAGAAACATAGCGCCTACCTCTATCAATAAATCCGTATGGGGTTAAAGCAAGGACACGCCATTTGAGCGTGGAATATTTACTCTTAAGATTTTATTAATGATTAACTCTGATTCATAACGTTTTAATGGAATGACTACTGTTGGGCCATAGGAAAGGGGAGTTGGAATATATAACCAGCTCGGATGAGGAGACCGTAGGGTTTGGTCAGGAGCTTGGAAAACTCCTTGGTGAGGGGGACCTTGTCGCCCTGACAGGGGAGTTGGGAAGCGGGAAGACATGGTTTTCCAAGGGTATTGCACTGGGTCTGGGGGTAGATCGGGGAATCGTTGTCACAAGCCCTTCCTTTGCCCTTGTCAATGAATATCAAGGTCGGCATGTATTCTATCACATGGATCTCTACAGGCTGGAAGGCCCTGGGGACCTGATTACATCCGGCCTGGAGGAGTACCTGCATATGGGGGGGGTCGTGGTCATTGAATGGGCTGATCGTTTGCCTGATATCATTCCCGAATGGGGCCTGGAGGTGAAGTTTAAAATCCTGGATGAGAGGAGACGGCATCTGACCTTTCATGGGCATCATCCCCGTACCCTTGAAATACTGAAGGCTTTAGGGAAGACACAACATACAGCCCCTTGAGCAGGAGCAAGGAACAAAGGATGGCGATTATCGTACAAAAATATGGCGGCACATCGGTCGGCAGCATTGAAAAGATAAAAAATGTCGCCCAAAAGGTGGTTGAAAGATATAGAGAAGGCAACAGGATGGTGGTGGTCCTGTCCGCCATGGCGGGCCAGACCGACGGATTGATAAAATTGGCCAATGAGATAGTTTCCGACCCGGATCCGAGAGAATTGGACGTGCTCATATCAACAGGGGAGCAAGTCAGCGTGGCGCTTTTTGCCATGGCCGTCAAATCAATGGGCTATAAGGCCCGCTCCCTGCTGGGATTTCAGGTGGGAATACACACGGATAGGATATACGGGAAGGCCAGGATACACGAGATCGAGACAGGACGTATACTCAATGAACTGGACCATAATAGGATTGTGGCCGTGGCAGGCTTTCAAGGCCTGGATAAGTATGGCAATATAACCACCTTGGGCCGGGGAGGGTCCGATACCACAGCGGTGGCCCTGGCCGCGGCATTAAAGGCGGATGTGTGTGAAATCTTTACCGATGTGGACGGTGTCTATACAACCGATCCGAATGTCTGCCCCAAGGCCAGAAAAATGGATTTTATTGCTTATGACGAAATGTTAGAGATGGCGAGCCTGGGGGCCAAGGTCCTTGAGATAAGGTCAGTCGAATTTGCAAAAAAATTTAACGTGCCCATACATGTAAGATCAACTTTTAATAACGAGAGGGGAACCATGGTTGTTGCCGAAACAAAGGATATGGAAAAGGTCCTCGTTTCCGGGGTTGCTTTCAATAAGGATGAGGCCAGGATAACAGTATCTAAGGTCCCTGACAGACCAGGGATCGCTGCACAGATATTTGAACCGCTCGTTAACGCCGGAATCGTGGTGGACATGATTGTCCAGAACACGAGCGAAGAGGGCATAACTGACCTGACCTTTACTGTGACCAAACCGGATTTTTACAAGAGTTTAAAGCTCTTGAGCAATGTGGCAAAGGAAATTGGGGCGGAAAAAGTCCTGGGTGATGAAAACATCTCGAAGGTCTCCATCGTGGGTGTGGGCATGAGGGCCCATGCAGGGGTCGCACAAAAGATGTTCAAGTCCCTGGCTGATGAGAATATAAATATAATGATGATAAGCACATCTGAGATAAAGGTGTCCTGCGTAATAGAAGAAAAATACACTGAACTGGCTGTAAGGGTGCTCCATGAAGCATTTGGTCTGGACAAGGAGGAAACCGGAAGTTAGGGCCGAGGGGGGGCTTCTTGTACTCCTCCTGGCCATAATGATGCTGTCATTTCTAAGGGTCCTATTTGACGGTAACGGGTACCCCGAATGTCCCAATTGCCCAGAGCTGTTCGTTCAGATCCAAGGGGATATTAAATATCCGGGTGTCTATTTTTTTCGCCAGGAGCCCAACTTTAAAGACTTAATGGTCAGATGCGGAGGTTTGGAATACGGCCGTGACGTTCCTGTGTCAGTGAGTGATATTACTTTCCAGTCAGGGGAAAGGATAAGCGTCAAGACCGATGAATATAAATTTGTTTTTTATAAGGGGGGCATTTCCGCGTTTCATAAGATTACCTTGGGTCTGCCCATATCACTAAACAGAGAATCGGAAGAAGGTCTTTCCGCAATACCGGGCATCGGGCCCGGATTGGCGGACCTCATTGTCAGGGAAAGAAGCAGGAGGGGCGGATTCAAAGACCTGGACGAGATCAAGTCCTTATCCGGCATCGGGGACAGGACATACAGGAAGATAGCGCCATATGTCAAACTTTGAGAAACCGTTCGCCATATTGATAAAAAGGGCCGGCATGAATATTAAAAAAAATATCCCTGTCCGGCTTATGGGACTGGCGGTTACGCTCTTTTTTTTATTCATTCCTTTTACAAAGGCGCTCGATTTTACCGAGTTTGTTGAAATGAAGGCCTTTGATTTGAGGTCCAGATTGACGGCCCCAAGGGAGAGGCACCCTGTTATTGAATTGGTGACTATTTCAGGAAAAGAACTTGAGGAGTTCGGTCCCTGGCCCTGGTCTCGAGATATCTTTGCCCAGGGCATAAACAACCTTGCCATGGCCGGCGCAAGGGTAATCGCCCTTAATGTTGAGTTCAGGGAACCGGAAGGGACCCCGGGCCTCAGGGCGGTAAAGGATCTGAAGGAGAGTTTCGACAACCTTGGCCTGGCCCAAAAGGGGCCGGGACTCACCTTTTATCAGAAACTGTCACAGGCGGAACAGGATTTGGACAATGACACAAAGCTCTATAAGGCCATAAAAAGGGCAGGAAATGTGGTGCTTCCGATCCATTTTGATCTATCCGACAACACCATCGATAGTGAGGCCCCTGATTATATCGTCAGGCATTCATTCAAACAGATTAGTGGATTCGATAATGATTCAGCGGTCACCTCGGTAACATGGCTAAAAAAGCTGTCACCCTTTCTTCCCTCCCTCGCAGAGGTTGCGGCGTCCATTGGATATAACAATCTTTTTCCGGATAAGGACGGACACGTGAGATCTCAGGAACATGCGCTTGGATATCTGAAGGATATCCTGTTCCCGTCTTATCCCCTGGCGATTGCGAAGATATTTTATGGTTTAAAAGATGAAGATATAAGAGTCACATTAAAAAAAGGGATTGAACTTAGGGTCGGACCATCATCCTCCATGAAGGTCCCTGTAATAGACAATAGGATGAAGACACTATTAAACTGGTACTCAGGTCCAGGGATAGCCTTTCACCGGACACCTTTTTCAAAAGTCTATAAAAATCAGATTCAGACAAGCCTTTTCAAGGATAAGATTGTCATCATCGGTCCCACGGCCCCAGGCGCTGGAGAACGGTTTGTAACACCAATTTCAGGGCAATTACCGGGGGTGGAATTAGTCGCGAATTCCGTAGCCGACATAATTGATCAGAGATTTTTCTCGAGACCGGGATGGATCTCTGTGATCGAGGTCGGTCTGTTGATCCTCTTTGGCTTTTTCATATCTTTAATACTGCCGCAATTAAAACCCGGTCTGGGCGCGATCACCACCTTGGGCCTCATCCTTGCCTTTGGGATTATCAGTACACTATTTCTTTTCTCACAAAATATCTGGATAAAGATCTCTCCTCACCTGCTGCTTTTAGTTGTCGGATTTATCCTCATTACGGCAGCACGCTTTACCCTAAAAGAGAGAGTCAGGGATGGAGCGGGAGCGGATTTACGGGCAAGGAATAGAATGCAAGGCATACCGAATTATGATGAAAATATCCCCGCGCCGGGTATGGCCGGTACCATTGCGGCGTCCGGGAGTAATGGCGGGGCTCTCACAGGGACCAGATCCGTAATCGGGGGATATAAGATTATCGAGGAACTCGGACGGGGAGATATAGAGGTGATTTACAAGGGGGTAGAACCCAGAATCCATCGAACTGTGACCATAGATACCGTCAGTTTTTCCGGATTTGATGAAAATGCGCTGGATAAGATCAGGGGCAGCTTTTTCATGGAGGCCGAATCCGCGAGACGGTTGAAACATCCCAATATAGCGGCAGTATATGATGCCGGGGAGGAGCAGGATCTCATGTATCTTGCCACGGAGTTCCTTGAGGGGGAGACCCTTGAGGAATACACTAAAATAGGATCCCTCCTGCCCTTGCGGGAAGCACTTTCCATTGTGGCCCTTGTGGCGGATGTGCTGGATTTTGCCCACGGCAGGGGGATCATACACGGCAGCATAAAACCCTCCTGTATCGTGCGGCTTGAGGGGACAGGAGAGGTGAAGGTCACGGACTTCGGGATGGGCGGAACAAGGACTGCTTTGAAAACAAAGACCGGAAACAGTTCAGGTATTCCTTTTTATATGTCCCCGGAACAGGTCCTGGGGAATAGGGTTGACGGCAGGTCGGATATCTTTTCCCTGGGCGTCGTCCTCTTTGAGTTGCTCAGTGGGACCAGGCCTTTTGCGGGAGGAGATATTGAATCGATCATAAATAATGTTCTGAGGGAAAAACATCCCCCTGTAAGGGCATTTAATCCCCTGATTCCGGGGGTGGTAGCCAAGATAATTGATAAGGCCCTGGAAAAGGAGGCGGGCAAACGTTACCAGGCGGCGAACCGCATGGCCGAACACCTTAAAAGGGTTGTGTCCAAGATCGATGAAATTCAGGGAAGAAGGAGGGCCCGGTTATCCGGTGTCTCATCCGGAATTCCTGCCCAGACCCATTAAAAGTATATTCTGGATGAATATCCTTGGAATAGATACTTCATGCGACGACACATCAGCGGCTGTTATAGCGGACGGCCGGACCGTTTTATCCAGTGTCGTCAATACCCAGGTCAAACTCCATCACCCCTATGGCGGGGTGGTACCTGAGCTTGCCTCAAGGGAGCACATCAGGAATATTGTCCCTGTCGTGGAAGAAGCCCTTTCGAGGGCCGGTCTCGGGACAGGGGACCTGGAAGGGGTAGCCGTGACCGTTGGTCCAGGCCTTATAGGATCGCTCCTTGTGGGCCTTTACTATGCAAAGGGTCTGGCCTTTGTCAATCAGATACCCCTGGTAGGGATAAATCATCTGGAAGGCCACATACTTTCAGTCTTGCTGGAGGATCATGCTCCGGAATTTCCCTTTGTCGCCCTGACGGTCTCTGGGGGCCATACAAGCCTGTATTATGTAAAAGGCATCGGTGATTACAGTCTTATGGGACAGACCCTCGATGATGCAGCGGGCGAGGCCTTTGACAAGGTAGCCAAGATTCTCGGCCTGGGATATCCAGGCGGCGCCGTCCTAGAGGCCATGGCCAGGTCCGGCCGGAAGGACAGGATCAATTTTCCAAGGGCATTTCTTTCTCCTGAATCGTTAGATTTTAGTTTTAGCGGATTAAAGACATCCGTGTCCCTGTTCGTTGGCAAATGGCAGGAAAGCACAATGAGACAGGAGGAGATAACAAAAAATGATATAGCGGCCTCATTTCAGGAAGCGGTTATTGATGTCCTTGTCCAGAAGCTGATCAGGGCAAGGGAAAAGACTGGGGTTGGTTCCATAGCGCTGGCCGGGGGAGTGGCCTGCAACACTGTTTTGCGAAAGAGGATGAGGGAAGAGGCCGATGCTAGAGGAATCGGCCTGTATTTTCCCCGTCCCGAGTATTGCACGGATAATGGCGCCATGATCGCGTTGGCCGGTTATCATCGAATATTAGGCGGCGAGAAAGCGGATCTGACAATAGACGTGAGGTCGAGATACCCTATTGAGGATCTTGAACCAATGATATCTTAAATATGCTTATACCAAATCCAGCCGATACCTCCATCCGGAAATAACCCAAGACCACCAGGGATCGAATAACGCTATTTCACCGATAGACATGACAGATTAATTTTTACACAAAGGAAACCCGGAAAGGCGGGAGAGTTTGAAATTTAACAGGATCACGAGATACTATTATCTGAGGTTCATCAGACTCCGGGGAGAGCCGCATGAGCTTGCCCTTGGAATGGCCCTGGGAGTCTTTTCCGGCATGATGCCTATTATCCCCTTTCATATGGCCTTTGGAGTGGCATTGGCCCTGATCTTTAAGGGCAGCAAGATAACCGCGATGCTGGGCACATGGATAAGCAATCCCTTGAGCTGGTATTTTTTATACTACCTGAATTATAAGATAGGGGCGCTTGTACTAGGGCTCTCCAATGATAGCAGTATAGTTGAATCCCTGATAGGATCTTTCCACAACGGCGAAGAAGGGATGGCCTTGATCCTAAAGATAGTGCATACGAGCAGTACGATAATCGGAGCCTTTGCGATCGGGGGTTTGATAATGGGGGCGATCGCTTTCACTCCGGCCTACTTCATCTCTCTGAGGTTATTCAGCCTTATTAAGACCTGGCGTGAAGAGATAAGGGAACGAAAGGGACGGGAGACGGGAAATCAATGAGAAGTCAATGGGCCTTCAGACCGAAAAAGCGTCTGGGCCAGCATTTTTTAAGGGACCGGGGAGTAATAGAGGATATCATTGATCTGTCGGGTTTTCAATCCTCAGACATGGTCATGGAAATCGGTGCAGGTCTGGGGGCATTGACCATACCCCTGGCGGAACGGGTAGGTGAAATCATTGCGGTTGAAAAGGATTCCCGATTAATCAAAATGCTTGAGGACAGGTTCTCAAAGGAGGGGATTGCCAAGGTTAAATTCGTCAATGAAGATATCCTCAGCCTCGATCTGAAAGGGATTATAAACCCGTCAAAAAACAAGTATAAAATCATTGGCAACCTCCCCTACAATATATCTTCGCCCTTCCTTGATAAACTAATAAGGCATAGGGATCTTTTCAGCAAGGCGGTTCTGATGTTCCAGCTTGAATTTGCCAGGAGATTGCTCTCTTCTCCAGGCGGGAAAGAATATGGGGCTTTGACTGTTTTAATTCAATATGAAGCTTATGTCTCACCATTGCTTGAGGTCTCCAGGGAGTCCTTCCATCCGAGGCCGAAGGTGGGGTCAATGGTCCTGGCCATGGATATGGAAAGGCCTCATCCGAGGAGGGCTGAAGATGAAAGATTTTTCAAGGCTGTTGTAAATGGGGCCTTTGCATACAGGCGCAAGACCATACTGAACTCCCTTAAAAGGGCCCTAGATTCCTATGACGACGAGATGATCTCAGGGGCATTGGATAGATGCGCGATTGATCCCATGAGGAGGGCGGAGACCCTTGGGATTGATGAATTTCTGCATCTTGCATCCGCGCTAAAGCACCTATAGCCTTAATAATCTCTTGAGCACATAAAAATCTTTTATGAACAATATAAGAATTTTCAGGTAAAGAGGGGAAGAATATGAAAAGCTATCGAAAGGAATTATGGTTCAATGTGCCCACCAGGAGGGCGTTCATTAATATCACGCCACAGGTGAAGGAGTGCCTCGATGAAAGCGGTATCAAGGAAGGTCTGGCCCTAATTAATGCGATGCATATAACGGCGTCGGTCTTTATCAATGACGATGAAGCTGGTCTCCACTATGATTATGAATCCTGGTTGGAGAAATTGGCTCCCCATGAACCCGTTGCCCAGTACCGGCACAACGTGGGAGAGGACAACGCAGACGCCCACATGAAGAGACAGATTATGGGGAGGGAAGTGGTTGTCGCAGTTACTGACGGCAAACTGGATTTCGGCACATGGGAACAGATATTTTATGGGGAATTCGACGGCCGGCGAAAGAAGAGGGTGCTGATAAAGATCATAGGGGAGTAGCATCCATGACCATCTCGTTTGTGGAATCTTTCCCCAGGACTTCCTTCAGGGTTTCCGATAATGTGTTAATTGAAAAGGGCTTCTGAATAAAGTACTGGGCGCCGGCGTTGAGGATATCCTGAGCAGGCCCGTCGGAAGAATAACCGCTACAAACAATAACCTTCAGATCTGGCCTTGCCTCCATAAGTAGTGGGTAGATCGCCTTGCCATTCATATCAGGCAGCATTACATCGAGGATCGCCAGGTCGATCTTACCCTCGAAATTTTTGGCGGTGCTGACCGCCTTATTCCCGGTTTCGGCCTTTAACACACGATAGCCCAATCTCTCCAGCATCGCATGGCTCACATCCATGACTGTTTCTTCATCTTCGATGAGAAGTATGGTGCCGGTGCCTTTTTGCAGTTTTGTCATCGGCTTTTCCTCCTTTTTTACCTGGACGTTAACCGCAGGCAGATAGACGTGCACCCTTGTGCCCTTACCCGGCTCTGAATCGATTGAAATCCGGCCGTCGTGGTTGTTGATAATGCCATACACCGCCGCCATTTCCAGGCCTCGACCGTGAAACTTTGTTGAAAAAAAGGGTTCAAACACGCGATTTTTTGTTTTTTCATCCATCCCTTTACCATCGTCCTCTATGGTCATGCTGACATAAGTTCCGGGCTTAAGTCCCGCATATTTTTTCTTTATATCCTTGCCGATTATCTTCTCGTCCCTACAGGAGATACGAATGCGTCCTTTTCCTTCAATGGATTCAGAGGCATTTGACATTATCGCCGACATCACCATCTGCATCTGGGTCAAATCGGCGATTACAAATGAGATATTACTGGGTAGATCTGTCTCAACATTGATTGACGGGTTGATTGTATGCTTGAGAAGGGGAAGTGTCTCTCTTACCAGGTCGTTCAAAGAAATTATCTTGGGCTGGTATTTCCCGCCTCTTGCATAGGCCAGGAGCTGGTCGGTCAGATGGGTCATGCGATAGGCCGAGTCTTTCACAGGCCCGATATATTTGAGGATATGCTTATTATCAGGTGAATCCATTCGCAGGAGCTCGAGATTCCCTATTATTGTGGATAACGCGTTATTGAACTGATGGGCGATTCCTCCTGCAAGCGCGGCTATGGCATCCATCTTCCGGGACTGCTGGAGCTGGGCCCCCAGCCTGTCCTTCTCCCTTTCAACCTGGGCGCGTTCGGTGACGTCCACTCCTATTATTTGAAGTAGATTATCCCCCACGGCCTGATGAATCTTTATAGCGGTCATGAGAAGGCTGCTGAATCTGCCGTCCTTGCGTCTTAACTGGACAGGGAAATTGAAGGCGATGTCGTCCCGGTTGATGGTCTGAATTAACTTTTTTCTTGTTTGAGGGTCTTTATAAAGCTCGGAAAGGTTGATTGTCTTTAACTCATCAATAGTATAACCTGTAACAACGGCCATCGCCTCATTCCCGGCGATCAATTGCCCGTCGAGGGTGCTGAGGCTCATACTGACAGGAGATTTTTCAAAGAGATCCCTGTATCTCTCTTCACTGTCTTTAAGTCTGTCCTCGGCCTGTTTCCGTTCCGTGATATCATCCACTACAGAAAGAAGGCACTGTCTGCCGTCGATTTTGATGATTTCAGCCGAAAAGGAGCCTTTACGGATTTCTCCTGATTTCACACGGAAAGTGGATTCGAAATCATGAATTGATCCCTTTTTTAACAGCTCATTTTTGATTTTTTCACGGTCTTTTAGATCGGGAAACAGATCAAGCTCGGCCGAGGTGTGTCCTATAACCTCATCCCTGGTGTAACCATGGACTTTCAGGAAGGTCTCGTTTATGTCTATGAATCGCCCCTCCTTCAATGTGCTGATGGCCATGAGATTGGGGCTGGAATGGAATGCCTTGGAAAATTTCTCTTCTGAAATTCGCAGGATCTCCTCTGCCTTTTCGCGCTCCAAGACCTCCTCCCTGAGTCTTCGATTGGCCTCTTCCAGTTCCATGGTACGCGCCCTGATCTTTTCCTCCATTCCTTTCTGTGCCCTGCCAAGGGCCTTTTCAATCTGCCTCCGGTCAGAGATATCTCGGATAATACCCAACATGAGCTTCTGTCCATCGGATTCGAAGATATTGAGGCGGATCTCCCCGGTAAAGGTGGTCCCGTCTTTGCGATGAAGGACCCGCTCAAAAGTGATTGGGGCGGATGGAATAAAGCTCTCCCGCTTTTCCATGTGAAAATCCTGGTCAATGTCCGCGACAGACATGGTCAGCAACTCACCACGAGTATATCCCAGGCTGTCACAGGCATGCTGGTTAACGTCAATGATTTTGCCGTCATCATAATAACTTACAATAAAGGAATCGGTTGAATATTCGATCAGGCGGCGAAGTCGGTCCTCGCTTATTCTCAAGGCCTCTTCAGCCTCCCTGTACATGGCGGATTCTTTTTCCAATTCATCCAGCCTTTTTTCAAGTTCCTTATGGGATAATCTTTCGTTCATTTAATATCTCTTTATTTCCCAAGGACTCTCTTAACGCCGAAGGGAGACACCCCTGTCAAAGCAGGAAAATTTTGATTGAAATATATTTAGCATGGATCATGCCAAAGTAATCATATGTATTTAACTTAATCATTACAGTAGGTTATGCTATCAATTCCCTTTATGAAAATAAAGCATGAAATGGATAATTTGTCGATATGTCAAATTTTTGACCCTAAATGCGATGCTTTGAGGAATATTAAGTATTTAATAGATTATCAGGCTTTGAAAAGGATTCCCATATCAATGATGGCCTCTGGGGTATAGTAATGGGAGTCATAATAACTTGGCTTCGCTTCCACCCTCCGTAGCAAAACCTCTGCAGAGGGCGGGGTCGCTCCGCAATTGGAATTATGGAATAATGGAAAGATGGAGTAATACCTGACTGCCGCAGGCAGGGGCCCAACATCCAATACCCCACCATTCCATTATTCCATGTGCGGGGCAGAATCTCAGAACTCAATAAAGATATTATTATCAATAAATTATACAAATCGAGAGATGTTGAATTATAGAGGTGACAAGGTTTTTGATCTGTGCTATTGAAATAGCTTCAAAAATAAGGAGGGGAAGGAATGGATATTGTCGTCTGTGTTAAGAGGGTGCCGCTCACCCAGGAGGTCGATCTGGAGATCGATGGGTCGGGGAAGGATGTTCGCAAGGATTCCCTGGCCTATTTCATCAATGAGTGGGACAATTACGCCATTGAAGAAGCGGTTCTTCTTAAGGAGAAGCATGGCGGTACTGTAACAGCTGTTAATGTGGGAAATGAGGATGATGAAGAGGTGCTCAGGAGATGTCTTGCCATGGGTGCGGACAGGGCCGTCAGGATCGATCCGGGAGACCTCGGAATGGACGCGTTTATTACATCGAGGATCCTGGCTGAAGTAATCAAGGATCTGGAATATGACCTTGTATTCACCGGGGTTCAGGCCGATGATGATAACAGCGGTATGGTGGGTGTTATGCTTGCCGAACATCTGGGTATTGCCCATTCCACGGTGGTAACCGGGATAGAACTTGAGGATAAGGAGGCAAAGATATGGATGGAACTGGAAGGCGGAATGGATGAGGTCGCGAAGATAGTCTTGCCTGCCCTCCTTACCATACAGACCGGTATCAATGAGCCGAGATACGTATCCATTATGGGCATAAGGAAGGCCTCAAAGAAGGAACTGATCGTAAAAATGGCCAAGGACCTGAATCTGTCCCAGGATGATCTATCGCAACGTACCATTATCGAGGAGATCTTTCCACCGCCTGAAACTGAGGGCGCTGAGATGATAGAGGGTGATCCGGCTGCTGTTGCGGAAGAGATTATTCGAATCATTAAGGAGAAGGGGGTAAATCTGTAATGGGTGAGATATTTGTGGTCGTGGAACACAGACAGGAGGAACTCAGGGAGATCACCTTTCAGGCCCTGTGGAAGGCCGATAAACTTTCCAGGGAGTTGTCCCTTGATCTGACAGCCGTAATAATGGGAGGAAAAGACATAGCATTTCTGAAGGATATCACCGAAAGGTCCGACAGGGTGATCTTGATCAGGGATGATCGCCTGAAGAATTTCAATGCAGATCTCTACAAGGAAATCCTTAATATTCTTATCAATGAGCGACAACCGCTTCTCGTAATCATGGGGCATACCCCATGGGGAATGGATCTTGCCCCTTCGCTGGCAATAAAGAGCGGTTTTCCGCTGGCCACGGATTGTCTGGATATCCTAACGGAAGAAGGCAATATTAAGGCGATTCGGCAGATTTACGGCGGTAAATTGTTTTCAAAGGTATCATTCAAGCCTTCAGAATGCCATCTGATTACAATAAGGCCCGGCGCCTTTCCTCCTGATAGGGCAGGGGAACGCAATGGAGAAGTCATTGAGATGGAAATGCCGGAGAACCTTCCTGAGACTCGCAAGGAATTTCTTGAATTTGTCGATTCAGCAGCGGGCGAGGTTGATATTTCACAGGCAGATCTTCTGGTGTCCGTCGGCCGCGGGATCGGAGAACAGGAAAATATAGGACTGGTTAAGGAGTTGGCCGATCTTATGGGAGGAGTAATATCATGCTCAAGGCCTGTTGTTGACAAAAACTGGCTGCCCAAATACCACCAGGTAGGCACATCCGGGAAAACCGTCAAACCAAAGGTCTATTTCGCCCTGGGGATAAGCGGAGCCTTCCAGCACGTGGCAGGGATAGGGGGGGCAGGTACAGTAATAGCGGTCAATAAGGACAAGAAGGCCCCGATTTTCAGGGTCGCGGATTACGGAATAGCGGATGACCTTTTTAAGATTGTGGGTGCCCTGAAAGAGAGATTAAGTTCTTAGATTTTTCCCTTGACATGGAAAGGGTCCAATTGTTATGGATCATATCAATATAATAGTTTCATGATAGGAAACACAAGGAGGAACTTGGTTATTCGTTATCCCATTATTCAACCTTAATATATACTGCCGGTAGATTTTTATTATGCAATCTTGCCAGATCACGCTCCCTTTAAACCGCATTTCAGTATTTTGCGTCCCTCGCTGCCACCCTGTCAGCAATTTTTATGGGGACGGAATACCAATATATAAAGATCTCTTAAATATATTCCCAAAGTCTCAAAGATCGTATAGTCGATAATTGATATGAACATGCTTCTACCCGTTAAAAAGCAAGGAAGCTGATTCAGTTAATTAAATGTTATAATTGATAATATTTGTTCATTACGCCTGGCGGTAGTTGATTTTGTTTCAGATGCATCTGGATGTGTTTTTATGTGTATTAATTTAAAGCGAAAGGAGGGGCATCGATGAGAGAGAAGAAGGTATTGATAATGTGGGGGGTTTTGA
>CAZGIZ010000008.1:0-30314 GCA_964526655.1 uncultured Desulfobacteraceae bacterium
AATCTAAACCCTCTATTAACTAAGGGCAGTAAACAACATTAAAGGGGAGCAATATATGAAGACAATATGTCTGATCGGGGCCTTTGACACAAAGGGCGTGGAATATGGGTTCCTGCGGGAAAAGATCCTTGCCAGAGGTCATGGGGTGCTTGCCGTAAATACAGGAATCATGGGATCAACGGATATCTTCCCCGTAGATGTAAAAGCGGAAAGGGTGGCCGAAGCCGGAGGCCTGGACCTCGCGCAGCTTCGTGAAGAGAAAGACCGCGGCAATGCGATGAGAATCATGTGCGCTGGGGCACCGATGATTATCAAGTCGCTGTACGAAGATGGAAAGATCGACGGCATAATCGGCATGGGCGGCACGGGCGGAACAGCCGTCGTCACCTCTGCGATGCGGGTCCTGCCTGTGGGGTTCCCCAAGGTCTGCCTGTCGACCGCGGCATCCGGTGATGTGGCGGCATATGTAGGAACAAAGGACATCACGATGATTCCTTCCATCGTCGATGTGGCGGGCATTAACCGCATCTCCAGAATCATCTTTTCACGTGCGGCCGGGGCAATATGCGGAATGGTCGAGTCCGATGTCCCTGAAAAAGAGGAAGACAAACCAGTTATAGCGGCAACCATGTTCGGAAACACCACCCGATGCGTTGAAGCCTGCATGGAGAAGCTCATAGGGAAGGGATACGAGGTACTTGTCTTCCATGCGACTGGTGCGGGCGGAAAAACTATGGAAAATCTTGTGAGAGAGGGCCTGGTGGACGCAGTTTTGGATATAACGACAACGGAATTGGCGGATACCGTGTGCGGCGGGATATTCGACGCAGGCCCGGAAAGACTCGATGCACCCGGAGAAATGGGGATACCTCATCTTATTGTACCTGGATGCGTTGACATGGCGAATTTCGGTGGGATGGAAAGCGTACCCGGGAAATACAAGGAGGCAAAACGGGTCTTTTACGAGTGGAGCCCCTCTGTGACCCTTATGCGCACCAACAGGGAAGAGAACGAGAAGATGGGAAAGGCCTTTGCGGAAAAGGCGAACGCGGCCAAGGGCCCCGTTGCGTTTCTAATCCCTTTAAGGGGGGTTTCCATTCTCGACGGCGACGGTGAGCCCTTCTGTGACCGTGAGGCCGACATGGCGCTCTTTAACGCCATCAAATCCAACTTGAAAAAAGGCATTACCTATTTAGAGCTGGACAGCAATATTAATGATCCGGAGTTCTCTGACAGGGCCGTTGAAATGATGTTGGAACTGATCAAAGAGTCAGGGAAATAAAAGAAGGAAGGCCGGTATAATATTGCTTACACCTTAAACCTTGATACCATGTCCTTCAGTTCATTAGCGAGCTTGCTCAACTCCTTGGCATTCTGCTTCATCTGAGAACTGCTGTCGGAGATCTCACCGGTAGTCTGGTTGACCTCGGCGATATCTCCGGCTATCTCCCTTGACACAAGGCTGCTCTGGGAGACGTTTTCGTTCACCTCCTGAATGCCGCTGGATGCCTGGGTCACGTTGCCGGCAATCTCCCTGGTGGTCACGGACTGCTCTTCAACGGCAGTCGCGATGGCGGATACGATTTCATTAACATCATTGATTACCGTGAGGATCTGCCCTATCTCCGATATTGTCTCCGAAGTGGAGCCCTGGATTCCGTCAATTTTCTCTTTTATCTCCTGGGTTGCCTCGGCAGTCTGCCTGGCCAGTTCCTTGATCTCGTCTGCCACAACGGCGAAGCCCTTGCCAGCCTCACCGGCCCTTGCAGCCTCTATGGTCGCGTTCAGGGCCAGCAGGTTGGTCTGTTCCGATATCTCGTTAATGGAGTCGGTCACTTTGCCAACCTCCTGCGCGGCATTGCCCAGCCTGTCAACCTTATTTGACACATTCTGTGCCCGGGATACGGCCTCACCTGTAATTGTGCGGGCCTTCTCGGAGTTCTGTGCGATCTCGTTAATAGTGGCTGTCATTTCTTCCACGGATGTGGCCACCATGCTTATGTTCGTGGACGCCTCTTCCATGGCCGCGGCCACGGATTCCATGTTGGAACTCATCTCATCTCCTGATGAGGCAACGGCATTCGCCTTTGCGGACAACTGTTCCGTTCCGTCGGACATCCGTTCGGAGAGATCGGACAAGGCAGAAGACGCCAGGTTCAGGGTATCCGCCTTTCCAGCTATATTCTTGATTATCCGATGAAGCTTTTCTATGAAGGTATTAAACCAGTATGCCAGATCTCCCACCTCGTCCCTGCTATTTATCTCAAGCCTTGCCGTCAGATCTCCTTCGCCCTCGGCCACGTCCTTCAAACCGGCCACGACCCTGAATATGGGCCTGGTCATGGAGTTTGAAAAAAATGCAGTAATAAGCAGGACAAACAGGATGCATGATACAAAGACCAGCACAAGCATCCTTATCATCTGCCAGGTATTTGCCTTTGCAATATCCTTTGAATAGAGGGAGGCTATCGCCGCTATAGGTTCCGAACCGGAATATATGGGTAAAATCCCCTGAAAATATCCCTTGTCATTTACAGTTACATCGTTGAAAGAGATCTCCTGTTCATCGATTCCCCCTTTCCCCTCTCTCTTCCCAAACTGACTCATATCATACCTGTCATATTCCTGAAAATTGCCCGCGGACAGGCCTTCTTTGGTAAATATATTTACTTTGGTCCCCGTCAATCGTGAGATCATATTGACAAAGTTGTTATCAAGCCTCTGGATGGCAGTCACGAGCCCGAACTGCTTTGGCACCATCTGATCGGTCTTCACGTCATATTCTTTTCCCATGATCGGGACATAGGAGGCCAAATACACGGAATTGCCTATCTTTTCAAAATGAATTGCCTCTTCCCTGGGTATCTCCTTAGCAAATTTCGCTTCGATATTCACCAGGGTCTCCTGTTTTTTCCATAAATCAAAATTCACTTCCTCCCCTGGTTTCATTGAAGCGGTTTCTATTGTGGTCTTGTTATGGACAACTCCCAGGGAGTTGGCCTTGTCGTCGATAATACTGAATGCAATCAGGTCACCATTCATATCGTAGACCGCGGCCTTCTGGATGTCCGCGTTAATGGAGATGTTATATACGACTTCAGCGATTTTTAAATAAGTCGGCTTTAGCATGTTGTAGGTAGCGGATTCGCCGTTCTGTACTATATTAATTACATTGTTATCGTTCATTTTCGCTATCTGGCGGGAATCGATAAGGAGTTTTTTCTGGCGGTTTGAGATTAATTCGCCAATGAACGTGAATGACTTTCTGAGCAGTTCATTTGAGGCCACACGATTCTGTTTAGTGATTATGAAAGACACAGTGAAAGTGCAGATAAGCATGAGAAAAACAAGCAATGCGGCGATCCCAAGCGTGGCCTTGGTCCTCAGGCTCGTTTTCATGTGTACCACCCCTTCCCGAGTCGGATATTTGTCATATTGCCTCGTAATTTAATAAGCAAGAAATATGCCAAAAAACACAGGAATACCTTGTGATTTTACCCCATCTCGGCATCGCCGGCGGACGGATTTCTACTCATCCTGCAGCCCGTGCATAATGGAACTGATTCCCTGCTTGGGATTTTTTTCTTTGGGGGATAATTTAAGGAGGATTTCAAGGAAGGCCTGGGCAGGGGGCGAGAGGTGTTGATTTTTGAGATAGGCGATACTCACATCCAGGAAAATCTTTTGACCTTTAATAGGGACAGTGACAAGCTTTTTTTCCTGGAGTTCAACTGCGGCTGCTTCTTTCACGATAAAGGCGACGCCGTCCCCTCTCTGAACGACCTGTTTGATGAACTCCGCGTTGCTTGTTTCCATGAGGATCTCGGGAGAGATACCATGTTCCTTGAAGAACTCGTTAACCAATTTTCTCGTCCCAGAGCCCCTCTCCTTTGTAATGAGCGGTTCTTTCGCCAAATCCGAGGGGGAGATTAATCTCTTGGTTGCCAATGGGTGTTTGGGCGCCAGTATCAGGACCACCTCTTCCCGGCTGAAGGGGAGAAAGCAGACATCGGGATTGTCTTCCACCTTGGCTATGACAGCCATCTCATTCTTTAAATCCAGGAGGCTGTGAATAATGTCCAGGGAACTGCCTTCATCCAGATTGATCTTGATATGGGGGTAGACCCTTCGAAACTTTGTGACCAGTAGATACATGTGGTACCGGGCGTAGGACTTTGAGGTCCCCAGCCGGAGTATGCCCCTCTTTAACTTCTTCAGGTCATCGATCAGGTTTTCAATTTCTTTTTCATAGTCAAAGATTCTTCTGGTGTACTCATAAAGGGCCTTTCCTTCATCCGTGAGAAAGATTTTTCTGCCCCTTTTTTGAAAGAGTTTCAGATTGGAGTAATCTTCAAACAGCCTAATATGGGCCGTAACGGCAGGCTGGGTGATGAAAAGCTCTTTGGCGGCCTCTGTGAAGCTCATGTTCTTGGCAGCCTGATGAAAAACTCTCAACTGATTGAAATTTATCATGTCATTTTAACCCTAAATGAATTTTATGATACGCAATGACCCATAATTAAAATTTATACATACCATAACAAAAAAGCATTTGACAATATTTTTGTAAGGTTAGATATTTAGAAAGTTTATGGGATCACAGCTCATACTCCTCATGCTCAATGATCGGCTCTGCAGTGTTTTTTGACATCGGGACCTCTTTCGCTATCGATAACCAAAGCTGTGATCTTCTCCTCTTTTTCATCTTGCGTATATTTAACGTTTCTCCTTTAAATCATTGCTGGCTGGTTTAGTGATTTACCGAACCTTTGATAAAAAGGGGGATTCAAACGGCAGATGCCCCAATCCTGATAGGCTGCAAGACCGGCTTCGGCTCCACATCATAACGATTAACCTTATAACAAGGCGAAGTAAGAATTAAACAGAGAACAATTCAGGATTAAAAACCTTTTCAGAAGCTGTCTCAATACTGACACAAAAGTCCTCTCAAAAGGCCAAAGGATCCGCATAATATGCCTAATAACTGGGGCCGAGGAAAAGTCCTAAGGTCGGACACGAAAGGAGGTGATCATCGAGCCAATATAAATCGAGCCAAAGATAACGCGCTTTGAAACCTTAAGAAAGGAGGGACGATCAATGAAAAGACCTTTTTTAGCTCTTCTGGGGGTTGCTCTATTAACTGCCTTGATTTTCGGTGTGGGCATTCCGTCGGCGCTATCACAGCCAAAAGAAATCCTTCTCGGGGATGTGGGGTCCTTCACGGGTCCTTATGCCGCCTTTGGCCAGGGTGTATTCGGGGTGGAAGCGGCCATCGAGGATATCAACAAACAGGGGGGTGTATATGTCAAGGAGTATGACAAAAAAATACCCGTCAGGTTGATAACACGCGACACCCAGAGCGACATGCTCAAGGATGCCCCGCTTACCGAAGACCTGATTCTACGGGAAAAGGTTAACTTTCTCACAGAACATCTGGAACCGCCGCACATGCGCCAGGGTGCGGCCACGATGGCTGAGAAATATAAGATCCCTTACGTCACGGGTGTCGGCCCCTTTGAATCCTGGATGGGGATAAAGGAAGCCGTATCGCGACCCTGGACATACACCTGGGCCTATGGTTTTGCCATAGGGACTCCGCCTCCGGAAGGGGATTTCCGGCACGGTAAAAACGGATATCTCATGGTACCCACATGGTTAGGCGCCCTGGGTGAATACGCTGACAAGACCAACAAGAAGGTGGCCGCCTTTGGCGCTGATGATCCGGACGGAAGAAGCTGGTACATGGCTTTTACCGGAATTGCAAAAGACGCGGGTTATGATTGCTGCAAGGCTGAAGATCAATTCGGCATATTTCCACCGGGCACCACCGACTTCTCATCATTGATACGGGGTTGGAAGAAGTATGGTTGCGAAATACTCTGGGGCAACTGTCCCGGTCCTGATTACGGTATACTGTGGCGTCAGGCACGCACCATGGGCTTTCAGCCAAAGATCGTCTTCGCAACCAGGGCGTCACTCTTCTATCGGGATATAGAGTCCTGGGGCGGTGACCTGCCCCATGGTGTGGGTATGGAGCTCTTCTGGGATCCTTCTATCAAAGACGGTGTAGGCATCGGCGGAACAACTCCGAAATCCTTGGAGGAAAGGTGGCATAAAAAGACAGGAGAGCCCTTGAACCAGGGCGTCGGCTATTCTTATATGGCGGCGCAGGTAATGTTTGCCGCCATTGAGAAGGCAGGCACACTGGACGGGGCAAAAGTCAACAAGGTTTTAGGTGAGACCGATATGCCGTCAATGTTCGGTCGTGTCATGTTTGACAAAGAAACCCAGTTTCACCGGATGCCCGTGCAATTCGGACAGTGGCGGAAGGTCGATAAGCCTTGGAAGTGGGAAGCGCCCGTCGTCTTTTCCTTTAACGACAACATCCCGGCAACGGCCAAGCTGATATTCCCCATGCCCTACTGAACAGCTATAGGCAGGGGTATCTCTCCCGGATCCGATCAGGACCCCGGGAAGTCGATCTCGGGTAGTTGAGGCTAAGCTAACATAAACAATAGGGAGGCGATGTGAGGAAAATGGATCCTCATATCGCTTTCCTGGAATATGACTGTTAACCATTGGCGCAAATTCATGATCAACAGATGGTTTGATCCTGACTTATGCGAAAGGTAATGGCGTTGGAAACACCGATTCTTTCAATCGAGGGAGTTACTAAGGCCTTTGGAGGCCTGGTCGCCGTTAACGACCTAAGCATGGATATACACGAGGGCGAGGCCGTTGGCTTGATGGGCCCCAACGGGGCGGGCAAGACGACGGTAATAAATATCATCTGCGGTCAGTATAAACCTGACTGGGGAATGATAAAGTTTCAAGATAATGATATTTCGGGCTTTCCTCCTCACAGAATATGTCACCTTGGAATTTCCAGGACCTACCAGATTCCCCAGCCCTTTGCCAGTCTAACTGCCATGGAGAACGTCAAAGTAGCGGCCATGTATGGGAAGGGCATCGGGCAGGCGGCAGCCATGTCCGAAGCAGAAAGGATAATTGATCTTGTGGGCCTTTCAGAAAAGAGAGATGTGCCTGCAAGGGACCTGGTAGCCGTGACCCTGAAAAGGCTTGAACTGGCCAGGGCCCTGGCGACAAGCCCCAAACTGCTCCTGATCGACGAAGTGGGGGCCGGCCTGACAGAAGCGGAAATACCCAATCTGTTAAAGATCCTGGAACAGGTTCGTTCAATGGGCATAACATATATTTTAATCGAGCATGTTCTGAAGGTAATGATGGAAGCGGTGGACAGGATTACAGTAATAGAATACGGGACGAAAATCGCCGAAGGTACGCCGACCGAGGTCATGGAAAACAAAAAGGTAATCACGGCATACTTCGGTTAATTGTGTTAAATAGCCTCTTTGAGGGTGTAAATAGGGAGGAGAAGGGCCAAAAGATGCCCGGAGAGACAATTCTTAAGGTCAGCAATGTAGATGCTTTTTACGGCAGTTTACAGGTCCTGTGGGATATAACATTGGAGATCCAATCCGGAGAAATCGTGGCCATTATCGGCGCCAACGGGTCGGGCAAGTCTTCCCTGCTAAATACCATATCGGGGGTGATCCATCCGGCCAGGGGAAGTGTCGCCTTTAGAGGGAAGGATATTACAGACCTCGACTCATTCCGGATTGTCGCTCTCGGCATCTCCCAGGTTCCGGAAGGGAGAAGGATCTTCCCTGACATGACCGTGTACGAGAATCTCAAGATAGGCTCCTACAATCATAAGGCCCGTCCCCGGAGGGAAAAGAACCTGGAGACCGTTTTCGAACATTTTCCCATATTAAAGAGGAGAAAAAATCAATTTGCCAGGACCCTCAGCGGAGGGGAGCAGCAGATGGTGGCTGTGGGGTCCGCTTTAATGTCGGACCCCAAACTTATGCTTTTGGATGAAATGTCTCTTGGTCTCGCGCCCCTCGTGGTCAATGAGCTGTATAAGGTTCTCAAGGAAATCAGGGCCAAGGGTATTACAATCGTGTTTGTGGAACAGAATGTCAGACGAACCCTCTCGGAGGCTGAGAGGGCATACATACTGGAAACGGGCAGAATTGTCCTGAGCGGCAGGGTAGAGGATCTTCGGGAAGAGGAGAAGGTAAAGAAGGCCTACTTCGGGGCCTGAATCTGATAGGGATGTCAAAAATATGACGTTATTGGTAGATTTATCCACACCCATTATCATGGGAATCCTATTGGGCGGATTATACGCGGTGATCGCGCTGGGTCTTTCACTGATTTTCGGGGTCGTTAAGGAGATCAACATAGCCCACGGAGACCTGGTAATACTAGGCAGCTACTTTGGGTATGTTTCCATGACCATTCTCGGTATTGACCCGATTCTGAGCCTGGTACTAGGCATGCCACTTTTGTTTGCTATCGGTTTCGCCATTCAGAAATACCTCCTGAACCGTGCCTTCAGGATATCAATGGACGCCACATTGATAATCGCTTTTGGTATTTCCATAATCTTACAAAACATATACCAACTTATCTGGAGCCCCCTGTCCAGGGGATTGACCACAAATTACTCCCTTGAAAGATTCAGCATCGGCCCCCTTGGTTTCCCTCTGATGTATCTCCTCGATTTCATTGTCGCCATAATAGTGATGCTTATTCTCCGTGAATTTTTAAAGAGGACATATCTTGGAATGGCCATAAGGGCTGCAGCCCAGGACTGGAGGGCGGCTCATCTGATGGGGATAAACACGAATCAGGTGTTTGCCTTCACCTTCGGCATTGCCACGGCCCTTGCAGCCATAGCCGGTGTGTTCCTCGGGTTGACTTTTCCCTTCACTCCGGTATCAGGCACCCCATTCCTGATCATCGCCCTTGGTGTCGTTGTCTTGGGGGGGTTGGGGAGCATTGCCGGGACATTTATAGGGGGAATAGCCTTTGGGCTGGCCCAGACCCTTGGGGGACATTTCTTTGGTCTTGCAGCCCAGATGCTTGTCGCCTATACGATGGTACTCGTTGTATTGGCTGTGATACCCCGGGGTATATTTGGACGTTAGGAGAGACATGAGAATCGCCATTTCCCATCTGCGAGAAGGACTAATACCGATAATAGCGATCATAGTAGTGCTGGCGCTGTTTCCGATAATAGGGGTACCCCGCGTGTGGCTCCTTTACCTCTTTCTCTTTTTCATATACCTGACCATGGCCAATATGTGGAACCTGCTCGCCGGTTACAGCGGTCTGATATCCCTGTGTCCGGCGGCCTTTATCGGGTTGGCGGGTTATACCATGACTATAATGACTTGGCTGGGATTGCCCTATTATGTGGGAATACTACCCGGAGGCATAGTAGCGGCACTGTTTGCCATTCTTATATCTGTTCCCGTGTTCAGGCTGAGAGGGATCTATTTCGCTATCGGGACACTGGTCGTCCCCGAGATATTGAGGTTTGTGTTTTTACTCTGGAAGCCGGTCGGAGGGGCCATATATGGAAGGGGAGCCGGCTATACGGTAAAGGGAGTGGCTGGGGTTCCCCAATCCCTAATTTATTGGTCGTCCTTGGCTATCGGGATCCTATCAATTTTTATCATGCGATATGTCCTGCGTTCAAAACTGGGCACAGGGCTTGCCGCCATCCGTGATAACGACGGTACGGCGGCGAGTTCAGGGATAAATGTCTTCAATTTAAAATTATTTTCCTTTGTCATTTCCGCCTTTGTGACAGGAATTGCCGGGACGATCTTCTACGTTTACCAAGGATATATAGAACCGGCCAGTGCCTTCAATATACGGTGGCTGATCACGATAATGCTCGCTACCGTTATAGGGGGTGAAGGTATTGAAGAGGGGCCGGTTGTCGGAACGATTATTGTTGTCTTCCTCTATTTCCTTTTGGCCAGATACGCAGAGATCAGCCTGATTATTCAGGGCATAATACTTATCGGCATAATGTTACTGGTACCCCAGGGCATTATGGGTTTTCTACGCAGGAACAGGACATACCGATCTATTTTGGAATTCATCGCAGGGCCCGTGCGTTAGGGAATGTCCAAAACCGACCCCCTTGAATCATGACTCCCTTCCTCTGCGGATATCCGGATTCCGGAAATGCCCCTGGGCAGGCTACAGGGTAAGATTCCTGTTAGTGGATTAAATCTGTCATATCCAAAAAATATCTTATGATCAATTATAATTCATAAGTAAAAATTATATATGCTATAATAAAAAGGAATTTGACTTCATTCTTGTATAGTTGGATATTTGAACCTGTTCCTGGTTGGTATGGATACAATTAATATTCATCATTTCTAAAGTTTTCATATTCTCGTTATCTGATCGCAGAATCTTGTTCTTGGTTTATAGTTCCCGCTTGTCTTTTCTCTTAGTAGGTCTACTGACGTTTATTTTTTATCCTTTAAACAGTTACCGGCTTGTTCAATGATTCCATAAAACTTTGATAATAAGGAGGGATAAAAATGGCAGAGGAAAAAGCAGGAAGGTTTCCAGATCCTCACGAGTATCAAACCCCGCCCGAACTTGACGGGTGGGAAGAGATGTACCCGTCCCACTACCTTTTTTCCAAGGAAAGGGAGGATTGGGAAAAGGGCCAGTTCTGGTATCAGGATAAGATACACGACCCGGAGCCTATGCCGCCGCTTGACCTTATCTTTCACGAGGCATGGCAGATGTCCCTGTCACAATATACCACCAGGGTATTCTGTATCCCACCGGCCCAGGGGATCGCCCAGAGAATGGTAGGGTGCTACATGTACATCACTCCGGTGGATCCACCGCCGCCGGAGATTATTCAGGAGAAGGCCGAGCTTTTCGGAAAGCGGGCCTTCTATGTATTTGAGCACTATGATGAGCTGTGGGAGAAATGGATCAATAAGTTTCAGGCCCTGGGCGGGGAAATGAAAGCAGTGAATATACCCGATGAATTGCCCAAATTTGTACCCGAAGACAAGGTTATACCCGCTCCCACAGGCTATTATGTCACCTATGAATTGATCGAGGCCTTCAACAATCTGGTCAATCAGATGTTCAAGGGTTGGCAATATCACTTCGAGATGCTTAACCTGACCTACCTGGCCTACCTGATGTTCGCTGATGTTGCCAGGAAGCTCTTTCCTGGGATAAGCGAAAGCGCTATCGCCAAGATGGTGGCAGGCGCCGACGTATCCATGTTCCGTCCCGAGGCCGAGCTCTGCAGGCTCTCAAGGCTGGCAGCCGCCTCCCGAGACATCAGCGAGATACTGAAAGGCGATGCGACGGCCGAACAAAAGATAGCCGAATTGGGCAAGACGGCGGATGGGAAAAAGTGGCTTGAAGAGATGGAGGAGGTCAAAGACCCCTGGTTTTTCATATCATGCGGCAGCGGGTGGTTCCATTACGAGGGCAGCTGGCTTACCAAGCTGGATATCCCCTTTACCTATATGAAGAGCTATGTCGAGAGGCTCGGCAGGGGGGAGCAGATAGAGAGGTCCCTGGATGATATAAGCAGGCAAAGGGAAGAGATTGTCGCCGAATACCGCGAGCTGATAGGCGCTGAGGAAGATAAAAAATCCTTTGAGGACGCCTACAAGACTGTCAGGGCGATATATCAATTCGCCGAAGACCACCTCTTTTGGGTAGAACACTGGTTCCATACCATATGGTGGGAAAAGATAAGGAGACTGGGCAATCTCTTCGTCAAGCAGGGGATGCTGAAAGAAGTGGACGACATATTTATGTTCAACAGGTTCGAAGTCCCTGAGATGATAGAGGAAATGGCACTTGGATGGGCCCTGGGCGAAGGGGTACCCGTAAGGGGCGCCTACTATATGGAAAAGGCGGAAAAGCGGCAGAAGATACTGAAGGCGGCCCGGAAGTGGAACCCTGTACCGGCCTTTGGAATACCACCCGAAGAGGTTTCCGAACCATTTACGGTCATGTTATGGGGAATCACCACGGAGACAGTAACGGATTGGCTCAAGGGATCGGATGTGGCACCGGAAGATGTGACCGAAATCAGGGGCTGCGCCTCCTCCGCTGGGATAGTCGAGGGAAAGGCGCGAGTGCTTAAGCTCCTCGAAGAGATTGTGACCCTTGAGGATGGCGAGGTCATGGTATGCCCCAACTGTAACCCTGCCTGGGCGCCGGTGTTTACCAAGCTCAAGGCAGCGGTTACGGATATCGGCGGGCTGACAAGCCATGGTGCTATCACATGCAGGGAGTACAATCTGCCGGCCGTCACGGGCACGGGTATTGCCAGTTCGGTGATTAAGACAGGAGACATTATCCGGGTTGATGGAGATACCGGCGTTGTTACCATCCTTGAGAGAGCCGCCTGAGAAGGGTTCTTACGCTGCCTTAATTGTTCAGCCTGTCAAGGGAGGGTAAGCGGCCCCTGGGGGTGAAGATCTCCCCGATGAGTCAGAAAAAGAGGACCAAGGGAAGATCGAGTTAACACTCTTTTCGGGGTGTAGTAAATTCAATGTTCCTCCAATCGATACTGGGAGATTAAAATGGGCAATTTTGTAAAAAGATTTGAGGAAATCAACAAAGACATGTCCCAGGAATGCGGCGGAAAGGCATCTCATCTGGGTGAACTGACCGGCCTCAAGCTCAATGTCCCCAAGGGATTCTGCGTGATGGCGGATGCCTATTACACCCACTTGAAACGCAACGATATAGAAGGGAAAATCCAGGAGATTGTCCAGGGGATTGATTTTGAAGACTTTCAGGAACTTGAGCGGAAGACAGGCGAAATCCGTTCGCTCATCGATGGCGCTGACGTGCCCCGGGAGATCGAAGACGAGATTGTTGAAAATTATCATGGCCTGCTGGAAGATGACCCGGAGCCCTTTGTGGCCGTCAGATCATCGGTCGCTGTCAAGGATAGCCCCATATCTTCCTTCCCCGGGATGATGGACACCTATTATTATCTGCGGGGTGCCGGGACAATAGTTGAGAATGTGAGGAAGTGCTGGGCGTCCGTCTGGTCGGCGCGTGCCGCATCCACTCGTAAGACAAAGGGGGTGGAACACTCCAAGGCGATCATTGCACCGATAGTGCAAAACATGGTGAACGCGAGGACTGCGGGAGTCATGTTTACTCTAAATCCCCTTAACGGCGACCGATCCAAGATCGTCATTGAAGGAAGCTGGGGCCTGGGAGAGAGCGTGGTTTCGGGCGCCCTGACACCCGATCAGTTTGTTGTGGACAAGGTCATGCTGGAGATAAATGAAAGGAACATATTTCCCAAGACCGTGGAATGCGTCTTTGATCCCGGGGAGGGGAAGGCCGTAAACGCGGAGGTGGCCCAGGATCTGCAAAACAAACCTTGCCTGGACGACAAGGAAATAAAAGAGCTTGTATCTCTTGCCAAGCGTATCGAGAAGCACTACGGCTACCCCCAGGACATCGAGTGGGCCATTGAGAAGGAACTACCTTTCCCTGAAAATGTCCGTATCCTTCAGGCACGGGCCGAGTCAGTATGGAGCAAGCGTGAGAAGGGGCCGGTCATAGGCGGCAAGAGTGGCTACGAGCTGCTCATGGAAAAGGCCATGTCCACCATAAAGGTCAAGCTTTAACCAGGTTTGAGGGGTTCCACGTTCATGGTTCCCGGTTCTGTCCGGGCATTGCCCGCTCCGCCATGGTAACGCCCGATTGAGGATTGAGAAGAGCTGAATGGCTCACCCTAAGAGGGATTACGAATAAATACGGCAAGGCTTTTATAACCAATTGCCCGCCAGTATGAGGTAAATCTATTTTGGAAACTTATTTTTAGAAAGGAGTGTGATATGAAGGATCTGAGGGACTTTATCGCCAAATGTGAGGAGGAGGGGCAGCTCCACAGGATCAAGGCGGAGGTGGACTGGAACCTGGAGCTATCCCATATCGCGAAACTCAATGAGGAGAAAAAAGGGCCCGCCCTCCTTTTTGAGAACGTGAAAGGCTATAAGTGGCCCATTATCACGAGCACCTGCACGACCACGGAGAGGCTCGCCATTATCATGGGCATGCCCAAGGACACCCCCCTTGTGGAGCTCATGAGACACTGGGTGGAGATAGGTAGCAGAAAGATCCCGCCCAAGGTGTTGAAAACCGGGCCCTGTAAGGAAAACAAGATGATGGGAGACGATATAGACCTCTTCAAGTTCCCCGTGCCCAAATTTTTCCCCAGGGACGGGGGGCGTTATTTCGGGACGGCCCACTGCGTTATCACAAAGGACCCGGATTCGGACTGGGTCAACATCGGAACCTACCGGCTGCAGCTCCTCGAGAAGAATATCCTGGGGACCCAGTTTATCAAGGGAAAACACTCGGACATTATGCTCAAGAAATACCAGGCCCTGGGGAAACCCATGCCCGTTGCCGTGGTGGTGGGGGCGGATCCCCTTATGTTCGTGATGGGCGGCGCCAGGTTCTCCGCCTTTGAGTCCGAATATGATCTGGCCGGGTCGATCCGAGGGGAGCCCATCGAGGTGGTAAAGTGCGAGACAAACGATCTCATCGTGCCCGCTGGTGCGGAAATCGTCGTGGAGGGGGAGGTTGACGCCGACGCCTTCAAGGAGGAAGGCCCCTTCGGCGAGTACACTGGCTACTATTCAGGGGTGGGGGCCAATCCCAGGAATTTCATCAAGGTCAACTGCATCACCCACAGGAACAACCCCATCTTCATGTCCACCACGGTCGGCAGGGCCGTTACGGACACCCACATGTGCCTGGCCCTTGCCTACGGCTCCACACTCTGGCAGCAGCTCTCGGACATGAGGATCCCCGGAATAAAGGCAGTCTACTGTCCCCCTGAGGCGGCGGGTAGGTTCATCGCCATTATATCACTGAAGCAGATGTATCCCGGCCATTCGGATCAGGTACTGACCGCTGCCATATCCACGGAAATGGGGGCCTACGGCCTCAAGACGGTCATTGTGGTTGACGACGACATCGATCCCTGGGATATTCCAAGGGTCCTGTACGCCCTGGCCTTCCGGTTTCAGCCGAATCGATCCCAGGTCATCAAGCGTGGCAGGTCCACGCCCCTGGATCCTTCCCTCCCCATAGACTCGCGCTGGATAACGGGCCGCCTTCTCCTTGATGCGACCATCCCCTATGACTGGGAGAATAAGCCCATCAAAATAGAGCTCGATCCCGAGACTGTCAAAAGGGTCCAGGGCCGCTGGAGCGAGTTCGGATTCAAAGATTAGTACAGGCCCCGTCTTTCCCTCACCCCCCACTTTAGGGGGTGAGGGAATTGTCTAACCAGTGTTAAGCGGAGGTAATTAATGACAATTGCAATTGTGGGTATGCTTGACGAGAGGGAAGCGGGCCTCACCCTGATCAAGAATCAGATCGAACAGAAGGGGCACAGGACCCTGGTAATCGATATCAGCATCGGCACGGGGGCCATAGATTCCGCACTGAAGGCCGACATCTCATGCGATGAAGTCGCCCTGGCCGGCGGGATGGACATAGGAACCATAAGGCAGATGCTGGCAAAGGAGAGGGACAAGGCGACATCAACGGTGGCCCAGGGGCTCGGGAAAAAGCTACTGGACCTCCATGGGTCCGGTGATCTGAAGGGGGTCATCGCCGTCGGGGGTATGACCGGAACCTTCATAACCCTATCGGCCATGAAGCTCTTGCCCTTCGGGCTTCCCAAACTCCTTATATCGAGCGTCGCTGCCATGCCGGCCTATGCCAAGAAACTGTCCGAATTCTTCGGGGTCAGGGACATCACAGTGATGCACAGCGTGGTGGACACCGTGGGATTAAACCCCCTGGTCAGGTCGCTTATGATTAACGGGGCTGCGGCCATCAGCGGCATGGCCGACTCATACCGGTCTCCAGGGAAGGAGGAAAAGGCGTCAATAGCCATTACGGAATTCGGGTTCTGCGACAAGGGCGCCCACTTTGTCAGGGAATTGTTGGAGAAAAATTACAATATCATTTCCTTTCATGCGACGGGGGTGGGTGAAAGGGCGGCCTGCGACCTGGTGGGACAGGGGTTGTTTGAGGCCTTTATTGACCTTGTCCCGGGCGGCTTCAGTGAATATCTCCTTGGAGGAAATCGCGCGGCCGGACCGGACCGGCTGGATGCCGGGATAAAGCAGGGCAAACCCTATATACTCTCGCCCTGCGGATTTGACATGATAAGCTGCGGGCCCATCCAGAGGAGGGATGAGGGCGATCCACTCTGGGTATCAAGGAAACTGGCGGAAAGGAAGCTCCTGATCCAGGATGCCATGAGGGTCCAGGCGAGGACAAGCCCAGAGGAAATGAAGACCATTGCCGGGGCTGTGGCGGAAAAGCTGAATGAACATAAGAATAAGAGGATGGTAAAGTTTGTGATACCGGTCAAGGGGTTTTCGTCCATAAGCGTCGAAGGCGGCGCAATTCATGATCCCCTTTCAGACAGGGCTTTTATCGATGAATTAAGGGCAAATCTCGATCCGGAGATCCAGATAATTGAGGTTGACACCCATATCAATACCCCCGAGTTCGCCAGGGCCGTAGTGGAGGCCCTTGAGCCGATTCTTTGAAATAAGGGGTGACATACAAGAAGATCTTTTGATAATAAGGATTTACCCTTGGAATTTGAGGTCAAAACGGAGGAGAACTCCTATAATATAGAGGCCTATGTAAAGGAGATCGGTCAGGACCTGCTGGTCGCCCTGTGGGGAGGCGAAAGGCCTCATATAGGCGCGGTCGCCATGGCCCAGCCGAGGCCGAGCCTGAGGGACAGTAACCTGACAAGCTCTACGGCCTCCGTGTTTTGTTATCCGGGCCACAAGGATGATATCGTCGCCAAGGAGGCGGCTTTGAAGATCTCCTCGGCCTTGAATAGGAACGTCACGGTGACGGCAGGTATACACTGGGATAATATTGACGAGGCGGCGATCAGCCGGGTGATAGGCAACAGCAGGCGGTTGATAACAATGATAATCGAGAGGATCGCTGCTGAAAAAGATAAACCTTGACAAGAGGGAGACAAAAGATGGCGGACATCGCCTTATTAGATGGGAAAAGGATTCTCGTGGTTGACGATGAACCTGATGTATTAGCGGTGTTACGGGAGTTGCTGTCAATGTGCGATGTTACAACGGCCTCCAGCTTCCAGGAAGCGAAAGAGCTGTTGAAATCACGGAATTTTGATGTTGCAATCCTTGATATTATGGGTGTTGACGGCTACGGCCTGTTGGACATCACGAAACACAAAAAAATCCCGGCCGTCATGCTCACGGCCCATGCATTCACTCCTGACAATCTTGTCAGATCTATCAAAGAGGGTGCCGTCTCTTATATCCCCAAGGAAAAAATCACGGATATCGCCGACTTTTTGGCCGATGTGCTCAGGGCCAGAGCGGAAGGCCAGGATCCCTGGGAGAGCTGGCAGGACAGGCTGCCCCCCTCCTTTTTTGAAAAAAGGTGGGGTGCCGCCTGGCAGGATAAGGACAAGGATTTCTGGGAGAGTTTCAGGGCAAGCATCAGGGCCCGTGACTCCAAATCAAAGGAATAAAAGGGAAGTTGAAGGCACCTATGAGAGAGAGGATCATCCTGGGTATTTCAGGCGCAAGCGGTGTTATCTATGGCATTGAAATTTTAAAGGAGCTCGCAAAAAAAGATATCGAGACCCATCTGATCATTTCCGAGTCAGGAAAGAAGAATATCACCATCGAGACAGATTACTCAATCAGTGATGTGGAATCCATCGCCGATCATGTTTACAGCGATAAAGACTTTGAGGCGCCCCCGGCGAGCGGTTCTTTTTTAACAGACGGTATGATTGTCGCCCCCTGCACCATAAAGACCCTTTCGGGAATAGCGAATTCCTATTCCGACAACCTGCTGGTCAGGGCGGCAGATGTCACCTTAAAGGAAAAGAGGAAACTGGTTCTGGTGGTCCGGGAGACCCCCCTTCACAAGGGACACCTCAATATTATGAGTATGGCCGCTGATCTTGGAGCCCATATACTGCCGCCCATGCCTTCTTTTTATAACCACCCCGAGACCATCGAAGATATTATCCGTCAGACAATCGGCAAGGTATTCGATTATTTTGAAATCGAACACAATCTCTTCAAGAGATGGGGTAATAGCCGTGAAGAGTTGTAGTATGTTGGGAACGTTGCAAGACTCCTTCTCTATAAATTTCAAATTTCTTCTTGACAATTCATTTTTTTTGATCAAATAAATTGATCGGTCAAGCGATCAATTTTTCAGTGTTGGACCCCCATAAGCATTCATGGGATCAATGCGGATATTTCACTAACTCAATAGCCCGGGAATTTAGTTTTTTATAGCGGCGAGGCCTGCCAGAGGCAGACAAGCAGCGTTGTATATAATCACGAAGCGATTGTATAACTTGAATTCAGGGGCACGGCCCTGCACCCACCTTCATTAGATATCCATAATTTCAATATATTATCAGAATACCGAAACAATATGGACAAAAGAGGAGAAAACCCATGGAAGAGATGAGAATCACAAAATTTCCTAAAGAATTCAAGAAAATGGCCGAGGAATTGGCATCTACTTACGGGCCACAATACCACGGCTGCGCGCAAATCGTGGTGGCAACACTTATGGAGATATTAGGGATATCTGATGAACAGGTACTTATGGCGGCCTCCTGCTTTGCGGGAGGAGGGAAGCGTTGTCTGACCTGTGGCGCCCTTTCGGGTGGACTAATAATCCTCGGGTTGAAGTACGGTCGCCGCCGCCTTGAAGATGGTGTGGAGGCTGAGGAGGCAGCCCTGGAACCGGCATGCGATCTGGTCGACCGTTTTAAGGAAGTATATAAAACGACCGATTGTTGTGAACTTACGGGGTATTACCTCGGTGACCCTGCTCAATTCAAGGCCTTTCTGGAGTCGCCGGAGGCTATGGAGAAATGCACGGGATTAGTGAGTAAAGTCTCAGGATGGGTTGCAGAAATTATTAGTATGCGGGATGGGATGTCCGGGCAGCAATCCTGACCGATTCATTCCTGGAAACATAAAACAACCTCCCCAAGGGGGGCAGGACGAGGAGAGGGCAATATGTTTACAATCGGCATAGATACGGGCGGGACCTTTACGGACGGCTTTTTCACACGTGATGGGGACTTGAAGACCGCAAAGGTCCTGACCACACCCCATGATTTGACGGTATGTCTCGCTGAGTGCGTGAAAGAAGGGGCCAGGCTATTCGGGGTATCGGTCCAGGATATGCTGGCGGATACGGAAATCGTCAGATACTCCACCACGGTCAGCGTGAATACGATTATCCAAAAAACAGGGGCCAAGATCGGGCTGTTCGTGAGCAAGGGCTATGGAGACCGGCTCTATACCCATAACCCTGATGATGTGGAACCGGTTTTTTCCTTTTTGGCAAGGGATATGATCGCCGAGGTCGATGAGGAGGTGGACAAGGCCGGCAATATAATAAAACCCCTGAACGTGGAGGACCTTATAGTCAAAATGCAGGGCCTCACGGATAGGGGTGCCAGGGCCATCGTTGTCAGCCTTAATAACGCCGATGTCAATCCCGTCAACGAGAAACGGGTCAGGGCCGTCATAAAGGAACACTCCCCCAGCTTCTTTTTGGGAAGCACCAGGGTCCTATTGGCCTCGGATATCTCCGATCATCCCAATGCCTTTTACAGGACCAACGCGGCCGTGATCAACGGCTATATCCACGATGCCATGGTCAGGTATCTCTACAGGGCCGAAGACGACCTGAGGGCCAACCATTATATCCGCCCCTTAATGTTAGGGCATTCCCACGGCGGTATCGCCAGGGTTGCAAAGACAAGGGCCATAGACACCTATTCATCGGGTCCCGTGTTAGGAGTCTTTGGGGCTGAAATGGTGGGTAAGGCCCATGGATTTGAAGAGGTCCTGGCGGCCGACGTGGGCGGTACCAGCCTGGATATCGGCATCATCCGCCGTGGAAGCCACAATTACAGCCTCAATCCCGTCATTTCAGGCCTTCCGGTAAGCGTGCCCATGATCGTCACACAGTCAGTGGGCCTGGGCGGTTGTTCCCTGGTCAGGCCAGATGATACTGGGGGCCTTCAGGTTGGACCTAAAAGCGCCGGTGCCAGCCCGGGCCCCGCCTGCTTTGACCGTGGCGGGCTGGAGCCGACCGTTACGGATGCCGACGTTGCCCTGGGATTTATAGACCCGGACAATTTTCTGGGCGGCCGTATCAAACTGAACAGGGATAAGGCTGTAACCGCCATCAGGAGAAGGGTCGCCGATCCCATGAAGCTCAGCGTGGAGGAGGCCGCTGTCCTTATCAAAAAAACCACTGAAGAAAAGATACAGGAAGCCCTGCTGGACTTTTTAAAAACAAAGGGATTGGGGCCCGGTCAAATGTCGGATTTCGCCCTGGTTGCCTACGGGGGCGGGGGCCCCGTACGCTGCGGCGGCTTTCTCACCGGGTTGAAATTCGGCAAGGTCCTGACAAGCCCTTACGCCTCCACCTTCTGCGCCTTTGGCTTTTCAACAACGGACCTTCTCCATCGATACTGCAGGTATGAACCGGTTACGCTCTTTGATGGGGCTGATTACCTGAAGGATTACGAGGGCTTTAACCGGAAAGTGGGGGAAATGATGGATATCGCGGCAAAGGACATCGAGGGGGAAGGGTTTTCAAGCGATAGGGCCCTTTATTACCTCGATCTTTTTGGTGACGGCAACCTTTCAGAGGTGAACGTGAGGTATGAAAAGGCCAAGATAGCTTCCGGGGAGGACGTGAAGGCCATATGCGACCGGTTTGGAAAATTCGACAAAAGAGGGACGGGGAAAGTAACGGTAGCCGGTATGATCCTTAACGCCCTTGTTGCCATGCCGCACTATGAGTTGACGGCCAGTCCCTTGGCCGGTGAAGACCCTAAGGGAGCCCTGCGCGGAGAGAGAGACGTCTTCTGGTCTCCTGAAAGCGGTTTTCGCAAGACACCCATCTATGACAGGGGTCAATTGCTGCCCGGCAACAGGGTGGTCGGCCCCGCGGTCGTTGAAGCGTCGGATACAACCTACGTTATACCGGAAGGGAAGGCCTTTTCCATTAGTGAATATTCCCACGGCGTTTTAGAGGAGATTTAGAGATGACCAAAATTCGCATTACAGAAACCATTGACATCGATCTGGACAGCGAGATGTGGTGTTGCAGGCGCTGCAGCAAGGAGATCCATACGGGGAGGGAATCCTATCTGAAGGGATGCCTGGTTTACGAGAGGCCCGCTGACGAGATCTATGGTCCTTCCATTCCCGTCAAGGAGGATCATGCCAGCATCTCCTATTCCCCGGAACCGGATTTCATGAGGGTCGTTGAATTTTATTGTCCGGAATGCGGGTCCATGATGACGGTTCAATACCTGCCGCCGGGACACCCCATAGTCACGGACATAGAATTGGACATTGATAAACTGAAGGAAAGGGCGGCCAAGGAGTAGGTATGAATTCGAAAACCGCCTTCAGGGATACGCTTCAGGGGAGGCGCCGGGGCAGGCCGGTCTTTGTTCCCTTTATTTACGGCCTTGCCGCAAAGATTGACCAGATCCCCCTGAGGGAAATGGTCTCGGATGCCGGCTACTATACCCATGCACTGGAGGAGGCCCATAATCTGTTCGGATACGACGGCATCGTGAACCACTGGGATACAACCATCGAGGCCGAGGCCTTTGGATGTGAACCGGATTGGCATGGCGAATACCTGGCGCCGCGCATTTCAGGTTGCAATAGGGTTGATTGGCAGGACCTCGACCCGCAGGCCAGCAGCCGCATCCGGGTGTTGATTGAGGCCACAAAGCGGGTCGTAATAACCAGGGGCAGAGAAATTCCCGTGATCGGGACAGTGGTTGGTCCCTGCACACTGGTGAAGACATTAATGGGATATGAAGCGGGCGAAAAACAGATAGAAACAGATAGGGCGATTCCTCTGGCGCAGAGTTTTTTGACAAAACTGATCAGGCAGCTCTGTGAGTTAAGGGTTGATGCCCTTTTCTTCAGAGAGGATCCCCTGGGAGCGTCCTTTCATGATGCATTGCTATCACAGAGCAATGCCTATAGCGCGGTCTACAGAACGCAATTCAATCTCATCAGACACTATAACGGCTTCCCCGTGCTTATTGTCAGGGACACGGATCCGGATATCCTTTCCCAGGTGAAAGATCTGTTGGGGCCGGCGGGAATTATCCTGCTGGGAACAGGAATGGGCATCGATGACCTGGTGGTTCTGAAGCAGTTGTCCGAATCCCTGAAAATATCCTTCGGCCTGCCGCTTCCCCTGGGGGACGAGGCCGATCTCTGGCAACGGTTTGACCTATTTAATAATTTTTTAGGTAAGGAAGGTCCTCAAGGATTTTATTATGTAAGCGAAGGGGAAGTCCCCCATGACATGCCTTTGGAGATATTTCACAATTTAATGGCTAAGATCCGTAACACGTAATCCTATTGCAGGAGGAGAAGGATGGGATATATTGTCAACGTTGATGTGGGCGGTACCTTCATGGATTTTTTTGTGGCTAAGGGGGAAGAGTATGTGACCACCAAGGTCCCGACGACGGCATATGAGATCGGCGTAGGCTTTGTGCGGGGACTCGAGGAATGCGCCGAAAAAAACGGGCAGACGCTCCAGGAGTTTTTGGAGGATACGGACGTCATCAAATACTGTACCACAATAGGGACAAATATACTTATTGAACATACCGGTCCAAAGCTTGGATTGATCACCACCCGAGGGTTTGAAGATACCATTTTCATAGGCAGGGGACGGCAATGGGCCGATGGCTTGCCCCTGGCAGATGTGCAGGACGTTACCACCATAGAAAAACCGCAGCCCCTTATACCTCGAAAACTTGTTGTCGGTGTCAGAGAACGAATCGATTACAGCGGCAATGTCGTGATGCCCCTTGTAAAGGAGGATATCCTGGAAAAGCTCAGGTATCTGGTGGACAACGGGGTACGCGGTTTTGTCGTGAGCCTGCTCTGGTCATTCGTGAATCCGGCCCATGAACAAGAGATAAAACAGATTATCGAGGAAGAGTTTCCAGAGGTCTATCTGGGTAATATGCCCATCATCCTGTCTTCCGAAATATCACCAAAAGAAGGTGAATACGTCAGGACAATGACGGCGATTGTAAACGCCTACATCCACATCGGTTTTGTCGAGCAGATATCCGCCCTGTGCAGCGACCTTTTGGAAAGGGGGTACAAAAAACCTCTTCTTCTTTGTGATAACGTGGGCGGATGTGCAAAGGTTGCAAGGACAAAGGCCATTTCCACCTATGGTGCCAGCCCCGTGAGCGGCCTATGCGGCGCAGCTCACCTATGCGGAGGTGTTGGAATGCCGAACGTTGTCTTTTGCGATACAGGGGGGACGAGCTTTGACATCGGGCTTATCACGGACGGGAGCATAACCCATTACGACCTATACCCGACCATCGACCGGTGGCGGACCCAGCTCACGGCCATAAAAATAACATCCATAGGCGCCGGCGGCGGTTCCATTAGCTGGCTCAACCCGCTGCTCGATAACAGACTGGAAGTCGGTCCGGCCAGCGCAGGATCCATGCCTGGTCCGGCCTGCTATGATCTCGGGGGAGAGCACGCCACGGTCACGGATGCCGACGTTGTCCTCGGATATATCAATCCGGACTATTTTTTAGGGGGAAAGTTCCTGCTGAACAAGGAGAAGGCGGTCAAGGCCCTAAAAGAACTCGGTGCCAAATCAGGCTGGAATGAGGTCGAGACGGCGATGATGATCAAGAAGGTCGTAGATGCCAGGATGGGGCAGGAAATATTCAAGGAGGTGGCGCTCAAGGGGTATGAGCCGTCGGAGTTCACCGTTTTTGCGGGCGGCGGCGCCGGTCCCGGGCACTGCTGCGGGGTGGCCTCCGCCGGCGAGATGAAAAAGATCATTATCCCGCCCATGTCTTCAGTTGCAGGGGCCTATGGTGCGTCCACGCTCGACATTGTGCACACCTATGAGAAGTCTAAGAATACCAGGCTGTTCGACTACACAAAGGGGATCTATTTCAGCGACTTTGACCTATTTAATTCCATCGTGGAGGAATTAAAGGAGCTTGCAATAAAAGATATCATCCTTGAGGGTTTTAAGGAGGAGGAGGCAAGCTTAAGGCTGGAGCTTGAAATGAGATACGGCATGCAATGGCGCTATACCCCTGTAGAATCTCCCCTCCTGTTTATCCACAATACCGAAGATGTCAAAAGGGTATGTGACCGTTTTACCGATGAGTTCAGCAGAATGTACGGGGCCGAAGCCGCATACCCCCAGGGCGGCATCGAAGTGGAGACATACCGGTTGTTCGTCTATTTGAAGTTGCCCCACTTTCTATCGGCCGAACACAAGGTCGTGGGTGAAAGTACACCCAAGGAGGCCTTAAAGGGCCAAAGGGATGTGTTTTGGGAGGACTGCATGGACTTCAAAAGGACAGATATCTACCAATGGGATATGCTGCTTGCCGGGAATGTCATTGATGGTCCGGCCGTTATTGAGGCGGATAATACGACCGTTGTCATTGAACCGGGCTGGACATTTACCATGACACAGGAACTCTATGGCGTTGTTGTCCATAATATTTAAAGGCATACGCAAGGAAGAATATTACGCATCATTGTCATTTTTAGGGCCTTTTCATCGTGCGAAATGGCTAAAGGCTAAGGGCTTAAGGCACAGGGAGGAAATCTACAAATTACAGATTGTGGAATATTGGCCTTAATATTTTGGCGTTCATCAGCCATGGGATTAGGAGAAAAAGAGGAGGATCAAAGATGCCAGGAGCAATTGATTACGAGGTGAGTAAAAGACTTCTTCCTGAGCCCCCGTCGGAAGAAGAGCTCAAATACATGGAGGGTATTGACCCTACAGCAGCGGGTATTCTCCTCCATAAATTGCATACCATAGCGTCCGAGGGCAATGAGACCATAGTAAAGCTTGGGGCCAGCACGGGCTGCCGTTGGGGGGATACGGCCAGCGCCATTTACACAAGATCGGGAGACAGTGCTGTTTGTGCATCCGGTTTGTATTTCCATTCCGTGCTGGGTTCAACGGATGTAAAGTATATCATGAAATACTGGTTAAATGATCCCAGCGTCGGGGTCAGGCCCGGGGACGCGTTCTTTTGCAATATGCCCTATATCCGCGGCACACATCCTCCTGATATGGCCATTTACTCGCCGATTTTTTACAAAAATAATCTTGTCTGCTGGACAGGCGCCATTGTTCATACTGGTGAATGCGGCGCCTGCGAACCGGGAGGCATGCCAAGCGGTTCAAGGAGCATGTATGAGGAGGGACTGCAGGTTCCCGCCGTAAAGATCTCCGAGAACTACAGGCTAAAGGAGGACATTCTCAATTATTTTAACCATGTGGTACGTGACCCACGGGCCATGACCCTGGATATCAAGGCGAGGATGGCCTGTTTAAGGGTAGTGGAGAAACGGTTATTATCTGTTATTGAAAAGGTGACTCCCGAGCATATGATGGGTATTCTCAGGTACGTCATCAGGATTACGGGTGAGGCCGCAAGGAAGCGAATCGGGCAATGGCATGACGGCAGGTTTCAATCCGTCCAGTTTATCGATGCCGTCGGCATACTGCCCAGGTTGATGAAGGTGGTCACAACCCTGGAGAAGAAAGGAGACCGCCTCTACTTTGATTTCAACGGTACCTCACCAGAGGTCCTTGACCGTGTTGCCAATTCTCCGGGAGCTGGCGTCATAGGCGTAAACACCGTCTATCTGCTGGGCCACCTCTTCCACGATCTGCCCCACAATTCAGGCATACTGGAGCCTATGTCCTTCAAGCTGCCGGAGGGTTCCATCGTAAATGCGAGCCGCGAATCTCCGAAAGCCGGTTGCGCCTATGTCCACGAGGCGGGGTCCCTGGCCGTGCAGTACGTGCTCCAGAACGTTATTTATTCCACCATGCCCAAGAGGACCGAGTGCGCGGGAAATCGCGGATTCGATACCATATCCTACGGGGGCCTGAATCAGTATGGAGAGCCCTTTGCCGATGCAGGCGCAGAGATGAACGGGATCGGGTTCGGGGCCAGGAGCTTTAAAGACGGGGTCGATGTTGCAGGGGCCTATTTTGCGCCATTGACCTCCGAGCCGGGGGAGGTTGAAAGCCTGGAATCTCACCTCCCCTTCCTGTATCTGTACCGGGGCTTTCACCAGGACAGCTGCGGCCACGGCAAATACAGGGGTGGCGTGGGAATGGATTACGCCGTCAAAGTACACAGTGTTCCGCAGACCTTTTTAGGTACCTGGGGTTTTGGTTCCCGCATATCATTGACACACGGTCTTTTTGGAGGCTACGGGGTTCCGGCACTGCCCTTCCTGGCAATATCAGATTCCAACCTGAACGAGATGCTGCGCACCTCGGATTCAAACATCCCCGGCTCATCAAGAGAGCTGTACCGGGGTCATGCCATTAAAGGTCATTACAATTTGAGGGGATACCCCTGCGTGGCCGAGCCGACCAGAGAGGGAGACCTGGTCGTTGGCGGTACGGGCGGTGGAGGCGGCTACGGCGACCCCATAGAGCGGGATCCGTCCCTGGTCATGCGGGATCTTGAAAGGGGCGTTATCTCCCATTGGGCCGCCAAAAACATTTACAGGGTTGCCTATGATGAAAAAAGGCTGATTGTTGATCAGGAAAAAACAATACTACTGCGCGAGCAAGAAAGAGAGGACAGAAAGAATAAAGGCAAGAAATTTGAGGAATTTGAGAGGGAATGGTCAAAAAAGAGGCCAGGCGATGAAACCCTGGAGTTTTATGGGACTTGGCCCGAATCGAAATACGAATCCTTCTCCTATTACGGGTCCTGGCCCGGGGTAAACAAAAAGAGCGGTTCATCATCATAAAAAGGAGCACCCTGATGGCGATAAATAAAGTATTCGCGAGCAGTGATGAGGCTGTGGCGGATGTCTTCGACGGTGCCGTGATATTGTGCGGCGGCTTTGGTTGCGTGGGTGGAATGCCCTCAACGCTCCTTAAGGCACTGGCCAAACGGCCGATCAAGGACCTGACACTTGTGGGAAACGCCCCCGTGCTGGGAATGGAGGCCCAGAGGACGGCCGCAAGGACCATGCAGGTCCCGGAGACCTTCGAGGACGGGTCGTCCCTGTTGAGGAACGGCCAGGTTCGGAAACTGATTGTATCCGTTCCGGCCATGGCCATATATAGATTGAAGGAGCCCTTTCCCATCGTAAAGGCCTTGCAGGAGGGGCAAGATATTGATGTTGAGCTCGTGCCCCAGGGAACACTCGCCGAAAGAATCCGATCAGCCAAAGCCGGAATCCCGGCCTTTTACACTCGAACCGGTTCGGGGACATTCCTTGAGAAGGGAAAAGAGATCAGGGAGTTTGATGGACAGGGGTACCTTTTGGAACATGCCATAAAGGCCGATTTTGCATTTGTCTGGGCCTACAAGGGGGACCGTTACGGGAATCTTATCTACAAAGGCACATCCCGCACTTTCAACGCGACCATGGCCGGTGCTGCGGATACGACTATCGCCGAGGTGGCCGAGGTGGTAGAGCTTGGGGGATTGGACCCGGAGATCATCGTCACGCCCGGGATATATGTGGATCGCTTAGTCACAAGATGAGGGGGAGGGGAATGGACACGGCTAAAGAGAGGCTGGATGAACAGATCGTAGCCATGCGCGTGGCCAAGGAATTCAAGGACGGCATGGTAGTCAATTTGGGGGGCGGGATACCCAGTCTGGCATGCAACTTTGTGGCCGAGGGGAGAGAAGTCCTGTTTCACACGGAGAACGGGGCCCTGGGTTACGGGGGCACGGCCTCCCTGGAGGAGGCGGATTGGGATCTGTTTAATGCCAGCTTCCAGCCGGTCACCTATTTGCCGGGGATGAGCTTCTTTCATCATGATGAATCCTTTGCCATGATCCGGGGAGGGCATATCGATATCAGCGTCCTCGGCGCGCTGGAGGTCTCCGAGAAGGGGGATCTCGCCAACTGGGCCATAGGGAATATGAAAGACTACAATGGGGATATCCGTTCCTGGATTAAGACGGGAAGGTTTCCTCCGGCCGTTGGAGGCGCCATGGATCTGGCGGCGGGGGCGAAACGCGTGATTGCGGCCATGACCCACACGACAAAAGACGGCCGTCCCAAGATTGTGAGGGAATGCGGTTATGAGTTGACAGCGAGACGCTGTGTTTCATTAATCGTCACGGATATGGCTGTAATTGAAGTAACGGCCGCAGGGCTGAAGCTCATGGAATTCGCTCCCGGATTTACACCGGCGGATATTCAGGAAGTCACGGAGCCGCAATTGATCATCGAGAAGGATTGCAGGGAGATTGAGTTGTGAAAAGATGGAATGATAGGGGTGAAAAATGACGGATGGGATTCCTTTCAAAGAAGGCCTCTTTGAGGAAGTCTCCGGAAAATGGTCACTGGTGGGATGCCGATGCAAGCAATGCGAAAAAATAATCTATCCCTGCAGGGAAGTATGCTTGAACTGCCTGAGCGAAGCCATGGAAAGATTTTATTTAAGCCGGGATGGAAAGCTCTACAGCTTTACCATTGTACATATGCCCAGTGAGCACTTCAAACCTCCCTACGCCATTGGCTGGATAGAACTTCCCGAGGGAATAAGGATATTCAGCCCGATTAGAAACTGGCAGGAGCATCCCCTGAAAATCGGTATGGATATGGAATTAGAGATAGAAAATCTCTGGGAAGAAGGAGAAAAGAAAGTCATCGGATATGTATTCAAGCCCTATAAACTTGAATAAGAAAAGGAACTTCAAAGCATGAGAGACGTAGCGATAATCGGTGTAGGCAGTACGGTTTTTGGTAAATTTTCGGAGAAATTACCCTATGAATTAGGCGCCGAAGCCGCCCGGGCAGCCGTACAGGATGCTGGTATCAGTCCCACGGATCTCCAGTTTGTCTATTGCTCCAATCTTTACGGGGGTATGGTTATCGGGCAGGCGGTTATGGGGGAGATCGGGGTAAGCGGAATTGAAATGACCAATGTGGAGAATGCCTGCGCCGGCGGGGCGACCGCTCTCAGGAAAGCATGGTGGGATATCGCCTCAGGCCTCTACGATATGGGAATGGTCGTCGGTGTTGAGTCCATGACCACGAGCCCCATCGCCGGAAAGCTTATCCCGCCTGCCAAGGGAGACATTACCGGGGAATTGGGCATGAACATGGTAGCCAGGTTCGCTTTATCTCAGCGTAGATACATGGACACGTTTGACATCAGTTTGGAACAGATCGCCAAAGTTTCCGTGAAGAATCATCACAATGGGTGCTTGAATCCCTACTCCCAGTACAAGAAAGAACTTACAATAGAAGAAATTATCGGCTCCAGGCCCATCTGTGAGCCCATCACCCTGTTGCAGTGTTGCCCGGCTTCCGATGGAGCCGCGGCAGCGATCTTGGTGTCGCAAAATCTGGCAACTACATATACGACCAAGCCTGTGATGATAGCGGCTTCCGTATTAAAAAGCGGAGACTATTCCTTTCGCTGGGAGGATATGACCTTCTCGGATATGACTTTCCGAAGCTCTCGTGATGCCTATGAAATGGCCGGTCTTGGTCCTGAAGACATTCATGTATGCGAACTGCACGATGCCTTCGCAGTAAATGAGCTACAGCATTACGTGGAGCTGGGTTTTTGCAAGAGGGGTGAAGAGGTACGCCTTATTGAGGAGGGAATCACGGAGATAGGGGGGAGGCTCCCGGTGAACACAAGTGGCGGCCTCCTCTCAAAGGGGCATCCCGTCAGCGCAACGGGTGTAGCTCAGATAGCGGAACTCGTTTGGCAGCTCAGGGGCGAGGCCGGTAAGCGGCAAGTCAAAAATGCCAAAGTCGGCCTGGCGCATGTTATGGGCGGAGAGGTCACGGGTTTGGAGTCGGGAGCCGTAGCCATACACATACTGAAAAGATAACAGGGAGGTCACGCAATTTGTCATCAAAAGACACACGTGCAACTCTGCTCAATGTGGCTACCAATCTTTTTTATCAGAAAGGTTATCCAAACACCACAATTCGCGAAATCGGGCAAAAGGCCAATATCAGCAATTCCATTATCTACCACTATTTTAAGGATAAGGAAGAGATGCTTTTTGAAATCATTCAGGTTTCCTCTACGGACCTGATAAACGCTCTTGTCAAAATACAACAGGAGGTAAAGGACCCCGTGGAATGTCTCAAAGAGATGTTAAAGACCCATATGGTTGCCTGGTGCCTCAAGAGAAAAAAGGAGACCAAGATCATAGTGGCGGACGACTACTGGCTCACGGGCAAGCGCCGTGAGGCAAACCGTGCTACACAACGTCAGATATACAAACTCTATTTAAATAAACTCGAAGAGCT
>CAZGIZ010000008.1:30414-54084 GCA_964526655.1 uncultured Desulfobacteraceae bacterium
GAAATTGTGGTTATCGGCGGCGGCGGCGCCGGTCTTGCGGCCGCTTTGACGTCGTCGGAGAAGGGATGTGGCAGTATCGTCGTTCTTGAAAAGGCAGGTGCCCCGGCCGGTAGTACATCCATGGCACACGATATCTTCGGGGCTGAAAGCCCCGTTCAAAGACGTTCCGGTGTTGATGCCCGAAGGGACGACCTCTTCAAAAAGGCTATGGAATGGGCCCACTGGAACAGGGTCAATCCAAGACTGGTACGCGCCTTTATAGACAAATCAGGGGAAACCATTGGGTGGCTGGAGGAGAAGGGTGTGGAGTTCGAGATTGCCCAATTTTTTCCGGGCCAGGTCCCCTGGGTAAGGCACTACATGGTCAACGGGCAAGGGGCCATGTTGATGAAGCTTCTTCGAAAGAATTGTTCCGATCTGGGAATTAAAACACTCACCAACACACGGGGCAGGAAAATAATCCGTGATGACAGGGGCAATATAACCGCCGTAACCGCTACGACCAAGAACGGTGAATTGACGATCAAGACCAGGGCGGTCATCATTACCACGGGCGGGTATGGCAACAACAAAGAAATGCTCAAGGCCCACTGCCCCTATTACCAGGATACCATGACCTACGACGGTGTGCCGAGCAATACGGGCGATGGCATTGCCATGGCCGTTGAAGCCGGTGCCGCGACATCCGGGCTCGGGACCCTGATCCTGCACGGTCCTTTCATTGCACGTACGGAAGTCAAAGCGGTCAAACTGGGTGCCCTGGGCCATGAAGGGAAAAAGCTGGAAGTGAGGCTGCAGGAACTCGCCTGGGAGCCCTATACCATTTGGCTGAACAAACTGGGAAAACGATTCATGGATGAAACCCATAGCCTCGCATTCTTTGCGAGCGGAAACTCCGTGGCCCAGCAACCAGACGGCATTGCCTATAGTATCTTTGATGGGGATACGCTCCAGATGATGGAAACACAGGGGCTGGTACGAAGTGGAATATTCGGTATTGCCGGACATACCTTGCACGGGTTTATTTCGCCCGCCGTTCCCCTGCCAGGTCTTGAAAGGGAGCTCAACAAGCGGTCCGATCCGGATTTCATGATGATTTCCGATTCCTGGAAGGACATCGCAAAATGGATGGGGGCAAGCCCCGAAGTCTTGACCGGGACGATCGATGAATACAACAGGGCCTGTGATCAAAACCACGACACGCTCTTTGTCAAGGATACAAAATACCTCAGGCCCATTCGAAGGGCGCCCTACTATGTAATAAAAGGCCATGCATCGATCTGTGATGCCATAGGCGGTATCAAGATAAACGAGAACATGGAGGTTCTCGACACTGCCGAGAAGCCGATTTCAGGGCTCTATGCAGCGGGTTCCACCACGGGATGCTGGGAGTCGGAGAGCTATTGCTATCACCTCACGGGGCACCTGGTGGGCTTTGCCCTGAACTCGGGCCGCATCGCGGGAGAAAATGCAGCCGCCTATTTATCGAGATAAAATCCGCACTGCGGGAACCTAAGTCCATGGATCCATTTCATTGTGGGAAACCCTTGCTATGAGGGAGTAAGAAATAGAGGCTGTACAATAGGAGTCGTTGCTCCGGTCGGGTTCCTTTTTTCAAGCCCTATCCATAGGCCAAGGTGGAGGTTCCCGGAGATGGAAGGGTTCAATGGGACAAATCATTTCATCTGAGGGGGACATTCTGCCAGGGGCTTTGGGGCGTGAACCCTCCCATCTACGGGAACGTCATAGTCTGGTGGAACTTTTTTTGAGATAGGGCTTGAAAAAAGGAACCCAACCTCCGCTGCGGCTCCAAGGCCTGGTCCTATGGGCCAGGATCGTTACTCAGGACGCAGTGCTGAGTGAGCATTTCAGCTATTTTGATTCGTAAAAATACGTGACTCCATTTGCAAATCGAATCCCCAAGGAGGAAAATGAGGATGTCAGAAACAACAGTCAATAGGGAAAGGGAGGCTGCCTGCCAGGAACTCAGGGAAATAATCGGAGCCCAAAAGGTAAGGGACGATGAAATAACGCTTGTAACCTATGGCAGGATACGCCACGGATTCGATGTAATGTGGCCCTTCCGCAAGCCGTGTTTCGTGGTTTTCCCGGAGACCAGGGAAGATGTCGTTGAGACGCTCAAACTCGCCAACAAATACATTATTCCCGTTACCTCTGTGGGTACGGCCGCAATTATATTGGGGACAACGGAAGGCGGCATCATCATAGATCAACGGCGCAGGGACAGGGTCATCGAGATAAACACGGACTCCGGATATGCCGTTATAGAGCCGGGGGTCAGCTTCGACAAGCTCACCTCGGCCCTGAGGGGAACGGGTTTCAAGTGTTCCGTGGGCACAATGCCCGGTCCCGGCACCGTCCTCGGCCAGGCCCTGTCCAGGGGCTCCCAGAGTTTTACCACCAGGTATCTTAATGTAATTCTTGATCTTGAGGTCGTTCTTCCTGACGGGACGGTTTTCAGTACAGGTTCCTCTCACTTTGAAAACGTAGGGAGCCATCTGAGATACGGTCCCTATCCCGATCTGGCCGGCCTCTATACATGCGCCTACGGCGCCATGGGCGTCGTCACCAGAGCGGCCGTCAGGATCCACCCCGTCAATGAGGCTTCACGAATTCACTATGCCGGATTCGATAGATATTCGGACGCCGTTGACTATGTCAAGGAACTCATTAACCACAATATCCCCGAGCACTCCTTCATCTGGGACTGGCACATGTATCTGTCCTGGCCTCTCGGTCCGGCAGATATGGAGAAGGTGATGCCCAAAATCCTCGATTCCGACGTCAGGGAACCACCCGAAGGGACGCCCTATAATCTGGTCTCCACCCTCCTGTCCGGATATGAAGAGCAGGTGGATGTCTACGAAAAGATATGCGCCAGGGTAGCAAAAAAATATCATGGCAGGGCGCTCTCCGATGAAGAGGTTGAAAAACGATTTCCCGCCACCCTGGCCGGTTTTAACCAGCAATACGGTGAATACCATTATCGCGAGGCCGTGCACTGGAGCAAAGGGAGGTTCGCCGGCTGGTACGTTTTCGCCGAACCCAAAGACATCAAGGAGGTCGAGAAATTCGCAGTAGAAGAGCTTGTGAGTTTCGGGAAGGGAATCAATCCGATCAGCTACTACTCCCATCCCTTTGACTTCGGCCGCTCCTTTCTTTTACGCATCGCCGGATTCCCGGATCCGGGCGATATCGAGCTGCGAAAGAAAATAGGCAAGAAGTTCGAGGAGATGTACGACGTGGCGTTAAAAAGGTACGGGGCCGTGCCCATACGTCCGATCGGGTCGGATCGGGCAGGCACCTATATGAACGTGCTTCGCAGCATTAAGAAAGCGCTCGATCCCAATAATATTCTTAACAGAGACTCGGGTCTCTTTGAGGAGGGAGAACTATGAAATTAACCACTACCCTGGAAGATGTGCAGGCCACGGCATCCCGCTGCCTCAGGGACGGCAGGTGTACCTACGGGTCCTGGCCTGACAACCATATACTGTGCCCGATTTATCGTCATGATCCTTCATTTACCTTCAGCGGCGGAGGCTATCTGTTCCTTATCCTGGCCCTGCTTGACAATAAAATAGACTTCGATCAATCCACGGCCGACTTTGCCTTCAGTTGTGCCGGCTGTATGGCCTGCGACAGTAATTGCAGCCTGATTCGCTGCCATGCCCCCTATGTGGGAATCCTGGACATCATCCGCCTCCTGAGGAGCGATGCCGTCAAGAGAGGTTTTGTACCTGAAGGTATTGCCAGGAACATATACGAAGAAGTCAAGAAAAGGGGAGACTACGGGCAGGTCACTGAACTCAAACTGCCTGAGATGATAAAAAATGACGATTCGGATAGGGTCATCTTTGCCGAATGCAACCACACCGTGGCTCAGGCGGAAATCTCCGGGGCCGCCATCAGACTTCTGGAAAAGATTGGGAACCCGGTTTCCCGGTTCAGCGAAAAGGGGTGCTGCGGCTCAACCCTATATGACTTCGGCCTATGGGATGAGTTGGAACCGCTGGTCAAGGCCAACTGGGAGGAGATGAGGGCCTTGAAAGAAAAGGAATTTGTCTTTATCAATCCCCACTGCCAGGAGTTTCTGATAAAGAGGTACCCTGAAATCCTTCCAGACTATAACCCAATCCGCAACCGGCACATCAGCCAGGTACTGGCCCTTGCCCTCAAGGAGGGCGGGTTAGAGAGTAAAAATTCGGGCAAGGTAAAGGTCAGCTATCATGACCCTTGCTACCTGGGCAGAGGACTGAATATTTATGACGCCCCAAGGGAGGTCCTGTCTTCTTTGGACGGTGTCGAGCTGGTGGAAATGAAAAGAAACAGGGAGAATTCCTTCTGCTGCGGGGCCAGGACCCTGGGGAACTATGTCCCGGATATATCCGAGGACACGGCCAGGGAAAGGATAAGGGAGTTTGAAGAGACAGGGGCGGACCTACTGATAACCGCCTGTGCCTACTGCAAGGGGATATTCCAAAAGGTGCTGTCTTCCCCGGACAGGGAGCGGGTCAAGGATTTGACCGAGCTCGTGGACGAGAGGACGTGAAAAGATGAAGGAGGATGTAAATGCCTGAGAAAAAATACGAGAAGCACATTGTTACGGATTTTAAGCCGGGCCTTGAATTACCGGAATTCAGGGGAAAACCGGGGCAGCCCACGGAGAGGTCGCATTTCATGATGTGGCTGGGCGAAAAGGTGATAAAGGGAAGCCCCTACGTGGAGGCCGTCTGGCTCTGGCCAGGGGCTACTGATCCGGAAGGGGGATTTCCGGCCCATGTGCACGATCACGATGAGATACTGGGTTTTTTCGGGACTGACACGAAAAGGGTCTATGACCTGGGAGGGGAAATAGAATTCTGGATCGAGGATGAGCAGTACATGCTTACCAAGAGTTGTCTTATTTATGTGCCCGGGGGGCTGAAACACTGTCCCATCGTGTTCCGGAGGATCGAAAGGCCCGTCTTTCATTTTCTGATGGTCATCGGCGGTGATTACAGTTGAGGAGGAAGATTCTATGGATTTCGACCGGTATATAGAGGTATTCAACAGTGGCGATGACGATGCCCTTGTGGACGGCTGGTTTACGGACGACATCCTTTATGTGGGGGGGAATCGAAGGATAGAAGGGAAAGAGGCATGGCGGAAATTCCTGAAGTTCGCCCATGACGGGGTCAGGGAGATATTCCGCGCCCAGAACCTGTTTCAGAAGGAGGATGCCTTCTTCTGTGAAATCGACATGGATTTCCACTGCACCAAACCCAGGCCTGATTTTCCTCTGGGACCCCTATTCCCGGGCGATATGATGACCGTGAAGTTCTTCGTCATCTATAAGGTGCGTGACGGCAAATTGTGCCAGCTCAAGTCCGCCACATGGCCAAAGGATCACGGTATCACAAGGATCCCTCGATTAGGGGGTTCCCACGCAGGCCAACGGGCGGCGCTACAGTCCTATATGGCGGCCTTCCAGGCCCGCGACTATGATCGCTTTGGTAAATTTTATACGGACGATGTGACACTGGAAATGGGTGAGGCCCCGCCCGTAAAGGGCAGGGAAGCTGTCTTGGCCTATTACAGGGCATTGTTCGACAGGGTTGACGAGGATGTGCAGCAGTCCGCCATAGATGAGACCGACCATGTGATCTCTATGGAAGGAGTCGCCCGCTTTGGAGCAAAGCAGGATGATCCGGACTTTGCCTTTGGGGCCCTCAAGCGGGGTGAGAGCCTTGAGATGAGGCTACGCACCCAGTATGACCTGAGGGAAGGTCTCATCAGCAGGATTCGGATTGACCAGGCGATCCCCTGACGGGATCACTTCAGGCCAGGGCGGTAATGAAATCTTTCACCAGGGTAAGGGTGTTGTCTTTGATCCCGTCAGCCGTCTCTATGCCTAGGAAGTGCATGTTGAATTCCATTACGTCGAGACCTGCTAGTTTGAATCTTCCACTGCGGCATTCCTTCGCGATAATGTCAGCTACCTCCAGGATGTCCTGTGCGCCGATCCCCGGTCTCTCCATGTAGCGGGCTGCATAGGTACCTTCGTATGAGCCCACGTCCAGGTCCAGGCTTACGTAAACATTAGGGGCATGAATATTATCACGAAGGAAGCCGGAAAGCGAGTCAAGGTATTGTGAGTCGAAGCGGCTCCTGGGGAAGAACTTGCAACCGCGGGACTCAAATTCAAGGTATGCATCGCGGAAGCTGTTTTCTTGAAGGTCTTCTCCCTTTTGCGGGTAGTCGGCAACTCCGATTAAAAGCAGGTTCTGGGGGAGTATGATCCCGTCATCCATAAGATAGGCCCAGAAATTGCCGCAGCAAAACCGGTCACTGAATCCGACCGCCGTCCCGGGCATGAAACCGGGGTCGGCCTGGGCCGCCCCCTTTAGCCTTACGGAAAGGGGGATGGCATCGAAGTGCTGGTCAAGAACCACAACGGTTAGTTTTTCAGGGCCGTATCTTTCGGCCAGTGCGGAGACCACACCCGCAGTAGCGGAATGATCAATGCCCACCATCACGGGCATTTCGGGAAATATGTTGTCTCTGACAAATGACTTAAGTTCCCCGGCGATTTCAACAAGGCTGTCGCTCTCAAAGAAATCGGCCATATTCCGAGGGGTAATGTAAGGCAGATCGGCTGACCCGGGCTTTGGCCAGAGCCACGAGGGAATGGGGAATTTACCAAAGGGTTCTATACCTCGCTTTTCAAGAGCGGCCGCCATGCTGCCGGTCACGGCGTCATAGGGGTCCAGACATGCCGAAAGCCAGTCCAGGCCCTTTGTGTCGGCTGCCGTCCATTGTCGTTTCAGCTGCAGGGTCCAGGGGTCGTCAGCCGGATCCAAGGCCACACCGAATATCTTCTTATTATACTCGGACATAGGTAACAGGGAAGAATTAATATTTTTGGCCAAACCGTGCCCGTGGATTGATGTTTTTTATCAGGGGGACAGCAGACACCGTGATTAGCCTCTGAGCAGTTCTTAGGATCATGCAAGTATAATAAGGAAAGGCCTCGCGTGTAAAGGGAAAAGGAGATAAATGTTTTTTCTTGACAAATCATAGGGATTGAGCTAACGATTTTGATCGGTCGTACGATCAAAATGTCTTTTCTTATTATTATCCAATCTGAACTCAAAATTTTTTAAACTCCAATTAATTTGAAGAAATTCGTCGCCTTGTAAACTTGATTAAGGAGTAATCCCCAGAAACAATTAAGCGGAGGTGAAAAATGAAAAGACTATTAGTCCTGTTTGTTATTATTGTTTTCAGCGTCCTGTCCTCGGCAGCCACTTCTCTATCGGCGGAAACCATCAAACTGAAATTTGCCCACAATTATCCGCCACCCACCGCCCTCGGCAAGACCTTCACGAATTGGGCGGAGAAGATAAGAAAAGACACCAACGGGAGGGTCGAGATAACTGTTTACGGCGCCGGAGCATTGATCAAACCAGCTGAATTTTACGATGCGACGATAATGGGAGTGACGGATATGGCCTATGGAATGCTCAACCAGGACATGAGCCGGTTTGCCCTCGACACGGGCCTGTGCCTGGCGGGCTTGGACTGGCCCGAAGTCTGGCCCAACATCGATATCCGCATGGCCGTTTATAACGAGCTGAGGCAAAAGTTCCCAATAATGGCCGAGAAACAAAAGGACGTAGAGGTGTTATTCGATATTGTCATGGCGCCATTCGTCTTTCATTCTCCCAAAAAGGTGGTGAAGACGCCTGAGGACATGAAGGGGCTGAGGGTCGCCGCCACAGGCTGGTATATCACCCTTGCAAAGCTTTTGGGGGCCGTACCCGTAGCCCTGCCCGGACCCGAGAGGTACATGGCCCTGGAGAAGGGAGTAATTGACGGCTCCTGGGATCTCTACGCGGGCATGTTCGCCATGAAGATTATCGAGGTAACAAATAATTATCTCGAAGCCGATTTTGGGGATTCTTCCGGTATAGCCGTAATGAACAAGGATAAATTCAATGCCCTTCCCCCTGATATCCAAAAGATATTCCACGACAACAGGGATTTTGCCTCAAAGGAATGGCTGAGGATGGGTGATGAGGAGACGAAGATGGGGCGCGAAGCAGCCATGAAGCGAGGCCATAACTTCATCACCCTCACGGCCGGAGAAAAAAAGTCGTGGCATGATTCGCTCATCCCGCTGCGGGAAGAATGGATCAAGCAGCAAGAAGCGAGGGGTTTCCCGGCCAGGGAGTTTATGGACGAGATGCTGAGCCTGATAAACAAATACAGATAGTTTTACGGACAGGCCGTCCGGGTACGGGCTGCCGGTCACGGCAAAGGGGGCCAAAATAGGATGGGGGAAAAGCCGAACGGCTGGCTTGATCGTTTTGAGAAGGCAATCGCCCTGATCAGCCGCATAATGAATAACATCGGTATAGCCTTTCTCATGTTGCTGACGCTTCTCATTACGGCTGACGTCCTTCTCCGGGCCTTTTTTAAAAGGCCTATACTTGGCACGAACGAGCTCTCCGAGTTCATGATGATTATTGTCGTGTACCTTGCCGTGGCATATACCCAGCATAGGAAGTCCCATGTTTCCGTGGATCTGGTAATCACAAGATTTCCTCAAAGGACGCGGGATATCATCGATAGCTTCACCTATCTCCTTAGCCTGACCATATGCAGCCTGATAACCTGGAGGTCTTTTGCCGATGTTGGTCGTCTCTTGGATATTAACAGGGTATCGGATGTCCTTAACGTGCCCATTGCCCCCTTTCAATTGGTAATGGCGGTCGGCTTTTTTTTATTCAGCGTTGTGCTTCTCATTGATTTTCTTCATGCCCTCGGAAAGGCGATTAAAAAATGAGTGAGACCGCAATCGGGCTCCTAGGCATCGCCGTCCTAATGGGGCTCATATTTCTCCGCATGCCCATCGGCCTGTCCATGGCCCTGGTAGGATTTGTAGGCTTTGGGACCGTGGCGGGATGGAAAGGGGCCTTTAGCAATCTAAGCGCCGTTCCCTATCGCTATGTGGCCGATTATTCCTTTGTGGTCATCCCCCTTTTCCTCCTCATGGGTTCCATTGCCGCCAACACGGGAATCAGCCGGGCCCTGTATCTGGCAACCCACAAGTGGGTGGGGCAGCTACGAGGGGGGCTGGCCATGGCAACGGTGGCGGCATGCGCAGGCTTTGCCGCCATATGCGGTTCCAGCACGGCAACGGGCGCCGCCATGGGCAAGGTGGCCCTGCCGGAAATGAAACGATTCAAGTATTCCCCGGAGCTGTCCACGGGCTGCATAGCCGCCGGAGGGAGCATGGGTATACTTATCCCGCCAAGCCTGGGATTTATCCTGTACGCGATACTCACGGAAGAATCCATTGGCCAGCTCTTTATGGCGGGCATAATACCGGGTGTGCTTGAGGCCGTTTTTTACATCATTACCATCTACATTCTTTGCAAATACAACCCCAGCCTGGGCCCGGCTGGCCCCAGAACAAGCCTCAAATCCAAACTCATTTCCCTGAAGGGGATTTGGTCCATGCTGGCACTCTTTGTGCTGGTCATGGGGGGTATCTATATGGGGATCTTTGTCCCGAGCGAGGCTGCGGCCATCGGGACCTTTGGGGCCCTGATCATCGGCCTGGTAAGCAGACAGCTCAACCGTGAAAATTTTATCGAATCCCTTGCCGAGACCGGCCGCTCGACAGCCATGATATTTCTTCTCGTGATCGGGGCCATGATTTTCCAGCGGTTCCTGGCCGTAACGAACCTGCCGTTCTTTATAGCCGAGTTTGTAGCCGGGCTCAATACCTCTGCCTATGTAATTCTTATAGCCGTCATATTCTTTTATATCATTATTGGCTGTTTTTTGGATGTCTTCTCAGCCCTTGTGCTCACCATTCCTATCATCTTTCCCACGATTACGGCCCTCGGCTTTCATCCCATATGGTTCGGTGTGCTTTTTGTCAGGGTGGCTGAAATAGGGCTGATTACGCCTCCCATCGGACTGAATTGCTTCGTGATCGCCGGAGTAACCGGTGTTCCTCTGGGCACGGTGTTCCGGGGCATAGTCCCCTTTGTCTTGGCCGACATATGTCACGTTGCTCTCCTGGTAGCCATCCCGGAGATCTCTTTATTTTTACCAAAAATGATGATTGATTAATATTATAAAGAGAGTATCCTGAAATGAGGCTTGAGGCAATATTAGGGTTAATCACAAGCGTTTTTCGGAGGATCAAATGAAAGCGACGAAGAAAGAAAAGATCGATTTATACACGCTGATGTACAGGATTAGGGCCTTTGAAGAACAGAGCTTTATATCCTTTAATAAAGGCCTCACTCATGGCGTCCTCCATCTATATGTCGGTGAAGAGGCCATAGCCGCGGGCTGCATTTACGACCTCAGAAGGGATGATTACATTGCCAGCACCCACAGGGGACACGGCCATGTCATTGCCAAGGGCGCGGACTTAAACCGTATGTCCGCTGAAATTCTCGGAAAGAAGAGCGGTTACTGCCGAGGCTGGGGCGGTACCATGCATATCGCCGATATGGAAATCGGTATCCTGGGCGCGAACGGGGTCGTAGGGGGGGGTGTCCCCATGGCCGTGGGCGCGGCCTTCGGCATCAAATACAAGGGCAATGATCAGGTAGTGCTCAGCTTTTTCGGGGATGCGGCCTTGAATACGGGGGCCTTTCATGAGGCCGCCAACCTGGCCGCGGCCTGGAAGGTGCCGGTTGTCTTTATCTGCGAGAACAATCTCTACGGTATTTCAGTGTCCATAAAAAAGGCATGTGCGCTGGACAGGCTGGCGGACAGGAGCACCGGGTACGGGATACCTGGGGTCTGCGTGGATGGAAATGACGTCCTGGCCGTCAGGGAGGCCGCCAATGAGGCCGTGGCACGTGCCCGTAAAGGGGAAGGCCCCTCCTTTATTGAATGCCAGACCTATCGATGGATGGGGCACTTTACTGCCGACGACGGCAAGTATCGCCCTGACGAAGAAGTCAGATACTGGAAGGAGGAGAGGGATCCAATCAAGAATTTCGCTAACAAGCTTTTGGATAAAAAGACGGTCCTCCAAGAGGATCTTGAGGTCATTCACAATGAAGTGAAGGAAGAGGTGGAAAAGGCCTTTAAGTTTGCCGTTGAAAGCGAGTTTGATGACCCGCTGGATATGATGAAGGGTGTCTATTATGAACCCGCTCCGAATTGATGACCCAGCAAAAGAGGAGAGGACATGAAATGAGAGAGATATTGTATCGTGAAGCCATAAGCGAAGCCCTTCGAGAAGAGATGACCCGTGATGATATGGTATTTATCATGGGGGAGGATGTGGGAAAAATGGGAGGTGTCTTCCAGGCCACGGCCGGCCTCTTTGAGACCTTCGGGCCTGAAAGGGTCAGGGATACCCCGCTGTCAGAGGCGGCGATAGCGGGTGCGGCCCTGGGATCGGCCCTGGTGGGATTAAGACCTGTGGCGGAGATCATGTTTGTGGACTTTACAGGTATCGCCATGGACCAGATTGCCAACCAGTGCGCAAAAATTCACTTTATGACCGGCGGCAAGGCCATTGCCCCCCTTGTAATACGGACCCAGGGGGGAGTCGGGTTCGGGGACGCGGCGCAACATTCCCAGAGTCTCGAGGCCTGGCATACCCATGTCCCTGGGCTGAAAGTTGTGATGCCATCGACACCGGCCGATGCAAAGGGCCTTCTCAAGGCGTCTATCAGGGATGACAATCCTGTTATTTTTATAGAGCACAAATTACTGTATCAGACCAAGGGTCCCGTGCCCGAGGATAAGGATTACCTCGTTTCGCTGGGACAAGCTGACATCAAGAGGGAGGGGGATGATGTCACAATCATAGCCTGGTCCAAGATGGTGCTCGATTCCATGGAAGCGGCTAATAAGCTGGAGAAAGAGGGTATTCAAGCCGAGGTAATCGATCCGCGTACACTAAAACCATTAGATCTTGATACCATCCTCGAATCCGTAAAAAAAACCGGAAGAGCCGTAATCGTTCACGAGGCTTGCAAGACCGGAGGTTTCGGTGGAGAAGTCGCGGCTCTTATCATGGAGAACGCCTTTGATTATCTTGATGCCCCGGTTAAGAGGGTCGCAGGGATTGACAGTCCCATACCCTATGCCGAACCCCTCTATCGCGCGGTCATACCCAACCCTGATTGGATTGTGCGAGGAGTAAAGGAGCTAATGTAATTCGATATCTCATAATTTCTATAACCCACTGAGTTGATTGAGGTTTGATTATATTGCCTCACCCATGGAATAATGGAAGGGTGGAATATTGGGATACAATTATTCCATCATTCCGATAGGGGCGAAGCCCCAAATTCTAATAAGGGAGAAAGATGCATACTGTTATTGAAATGCCGGCGCTTAGCTCTACGATGAAGCAGGGAACAGTGGTGAAATGGCATAAAAGTGAAGGAGATTCTATAAAAAAGGGAGAAGTTCTATTCGAGGTGGAAACGGATAAAGTCAATGTCGAAGTTGAATCATTCGTTTCAGGTTTCTTGAGGAAGATTATCATCGATAAGGGGATTGAAGTTCCAATCCGAAGCCCTATCGCGATTATTGCCGACACAATGGATGAAGACATATCCGATGTTTTAGAGGCAGCGCCATCGTTCTCTTTCCCGGAAGCCGACGAAACCCCTGAAGCGGCTACAGAGAGGCCGGGTTCTCAAATGACTAAAATAAAGATATCGCCCCTTGCAAAACGGATCGCGGAGGAGAAGGGCATTGATATTCGAACAGTAAAGGGGTCAGGCCCCGGGGGTCGAATTACAAGAAAAGACATTGAAGCGGCGTCCGAAGGGCCGACAAAGGTAGCGGCTCCAATGGTAGAGACCGTTAAAGAGCAGGGCCTTTCCAAAACAACCGAGGAATACGAGGACATTCCTCTCACGAAGATGAGAAAGGTAACGGCCGAGCGTCTTCAGCACAGTAAAGTGACGGCCCCACATTTCTATGTGGATATGACGGCAGATGGGACCGAAATAATCCGGCTCAAGGCCCTTCTGGATAAAGAAAGGGAAAAGCTAAAGGCCAAGGTTTCTCTGAACGATATAGTGATCAAGGCCGTTGCACGGGCCCTGAAAGAATTCCCCATGGTAAACGCCAGTTTCCTTGAAGACCACATCAGGATCTACCGGTCGATCAATATAGGAGTGGCCGTTGCCATGGATGAGGGACTGGTCGTGCCCGTGTTGCGAAACGCGGATCAGAAGAGTATTTCAGAGATCAGCCGCGAGGTCAGGGAACTCGCCGACAGGGCGCGAAGCAGGAAGCTTCTCCCCCATGAATATAGCGGCGGCACCTTTACCATTACCAACCTTGGAATGTTCGGAGTGGAAGGCTTTCATCCCATCATAAATCCCCCTGAAAGCGCCATACTTGCCGTGGGCTCTGTTATCCGGAAACCGGTTGTCATTGAGGAGGAAGTGATCATAAGACCCTGTCTCAAGCTGTCGCTTGCCGTTGATCATCGTGTGATCGATGGTGCATTAGCGGCACAATTTCTATCCCGTATTAAGGAATTAGTTGAGACGCCGGTCTTGATTTTGACATAGTATTAACAACGGATGTGTCTTTATGAAGGGCATCGATATCAGGACCTTTTATGATAAAAGGTGAGGGTTTGATTCACATCAAGGATGGTATCCGTGAATATCCAATAGGCCGTTTTTATAAAATTCTCTTGGAGGCAATAGTCTGTTTTAGTCAATAGGGTATTTCGGCATCTCCTCGGTCAAACGGAGAAAGGCCTGTGAAGGAGGAGAGAGTTCCACGTCTTTGAGGTAAACAATGTCCGTCTGGAGAAAAACCGGCCCCTCTTTGATTTTTAGACCCAGCAAAAGCCCCATATTCACTTCACGTTCTACTTCGGCCTTGTAAAGGAAAGCTATCCCTTCCCCCTGCAATACGTACTCTTTGATAAATTCCACGCTTCCCGCTTCCACGAGTACTGATGGATTGACTCCTTGAGATTGAAGCAGGGAAAGTATCATATGTCTGGCTCCGGAACCTTTTTCTCGAATGATGATCGGTTCGTTTTGCAGGTCTTGAAGGGATATCTCTGTTTTCTTTATAAACCTGTGGTTGGGGGGGGCGACCAGCCAGAATTCCGGTCTTGTATAGGGTATGGATTTTATCCTTTTACCGTATGGGAGCCCGCCTATCAGGCCGAGATCGTACTCGAAGGACATAATGCCATCGAGTATCTCCTGTGAATTCCCTTCCTTAAGGAAGACTTTTACCTTGGGATAAAGGTCCTGATACCGGGAGATCAGATCGGGCATGAAGTATCTTGCGAAACTGCGGGTGGTGCCCAGTTTAAGGGAACCCTGAGCCAATTCCGTATAACCCTTCAGGGCATATTCCATCTCTTCCACTATACCAAATATCCTCTCCAGGTATCTGAAGAGGACATTTCCAACTTCCGTGAGGTGGAAATCTGAGCCGCATTTCTGAATAAGTTTCATTCCGAGGGCATGTTCCAGGGACTTTATCTGCATGGTAACCGCAGGCTGGGTTACACATAGACTCTCGGCGGCCCTGGTCAAGTTCTTTTCCCTGGCAGCAAGGAAGAATGCCCTAAGTTGATTGAGGTTGTTCAGCATCTCGGATAGACCATAAGAAATTCTTATGGGACTATAAATATAATTGCTTTGACAAGTCAATATAAAATGCAAACACTGATGTGGACGTTAATTATTTTAAATTAATGGGACAATGAAGAAAAGCCGCATGAAGGCGAATTAATCGTCGTCCGTACCATGACCCATTTTAATATCAGTATAAATCGGAATCGCTTTTAGGGAACCCTGCCTTTTCTGATTTCAATCTATGGAAGAAGATGCGCTTCAGAACTTTTGTAACAGATCCTAACCTAATAAACTCCCGTTCCTGAGATGCGGGGAACTATAAGAAGACTACTATAAAAGACAGTAACATTTTCCTTTTGCCCCGGCGCGTTTTTGTACTTTCCAGATCCTCTCGAGGCCCTTATGAAGCCCGTGACATTGACTCTAACACACTAACACACTTCCGGAGTGTTCCTTAATTTATGGAATGGATAATGGGCAACTTATCTTGAAACCTTAAATAAAGGAGGGAAGGAGCAATGGAAAAGGGGAAAAAAGAGTTTATTATAATGGCATTGGTTATTGCACTGATGGGGGCCTCACTTTTCTGTGGCGGTACCAAATCGGCATTGGCAAAGTCGGGGAAAATACCCGATGAAATCCGTAAGAGCGGCGATGCACTATCGTGATATAGCGTCCTGGGGCGGTGACCTGCCCCACGGTGTCGGCATGGAACTTTATTGGAATCCGTCAATGAAGAATGCCCGAGGTATTGGCGGTACAACCCCACAATCCCTCGCTGAAAGATTTTATAATGACAAAAAGGAGCCGTTAACTCAAGGTATAGGATATGAGTATCATGGGGCACAGATACTATTTGATGCCATTGAGAGGGCCGGTACCCTTGACCCGGAAGCCGTTGTTAAGGCTATAAGTGAAACAGATCTGATCACAATGAGTGGCCGTGCCGTCTTTGAAAAAGGGACCCAGTTTCAGAGATTTCAGTGCGCATTCGGCCAATGGCGGAAGACTGACAAGCCACGGAAATGGGAATCGCCCACAGTCTTTTCCTATAGCGATTCATTTCCCGTAACAGCCGATATGATCTTCCCCATGCCTTATGACTAAACCAAGGATACATATTTTAGAAAATCAAAAGGAGATAGCAGATGAGTGATGCAAGTTATGATGCGATTGTTGTTGGTGGCGGTCACCATGGGCTTATAACAGCCTGTTATTTACAAAGGGCGGGAATGAAAACGGCCATATTTGAATTGCAGCCGGTATTGGGCGGTTCCGCAACCAGTACCAAGGGGCCCATGCCGGGTTTCACTTTTAATGTCAGTGCAAACTGGACCCGCTTTTACGGGCATCCGGCCTACAAGGATTTCAACCTGAGGGATAAGGGCCTCGAGTATATCTTTCCCGATGAAAGCGAGGCCATGGTGTTTGACAATGACACATGCCTGGTCGAGTACTCCGCCATGAAGGTGATTGATCCTTTGACAGGTAAGACGGAATTGTCTCATGAAAATTTACAAAAATCCCTCAATGAGATCAGGCGATTTTCCGAAAGGGATGCGGATACGGCTGAGGAGCTGTTTCGCAGGTACATGAAGACATGGAAACCCGCAATGGCGGAATATCGTTTCAGCCCGCCCGTTCCCTGGGGCAAGAAGAATGCCTTGGAAAGACTATGCGATGATCCCAAGGACGGCATTGATCCAGTCTACCAGTTTATGACCACTCAGCAGCTTGCATATGACCTTTTTGACAGCGAGGAACTCAGGACATTATTCATCAGGGCCTCCATGACCTCCTTTGGAGGAGCTCCCGACGATGTCATCGGTCTCCATGGGCTGATTCACTCCATCGGTCTGGTCCTGTCCTGGGAACCGGCGGCTATTGTAAAGGGGGGAAGTCAGCGTATCTCCAATGCCCTGAAAGAGGCGTTCACGGAAATGGGCGGAGAAGCCTTTGCCCGCAGTGAGGTGGTTAAACTCCTGATTGAGAATGACAAGGCCATGGGAATACGTCTCAGGAATGGAAGCGAGATCGAGGCCAAGAGCCTTGTGGTCAGCAACCTGAGCGCTCTTCAATCGATCCGGCTTATCGGGGAGGAAAACCTGGATCCCAAGATCGTGAGAAGGGTCAAGAACATCCGGCACGACCGGCATAATGTTGTGTGGGGGGTCATTGCCATGCACGAATTACCCCGGTATAAGGCAGCCTCCTTTAATCCGGACTGCGGAAAACAGCCAAGGATGTACATAGGGCCAAGAAACGCGGATTATGTGGCAAATCAATATCAGGCCGAGATTATAAACAATGGCATCGCGAAAAGGGCCTACATGTTCGTAGGCCCTGACAGTATCTGGGACAGATCCAGGGCCCCGGAAGGGAAGCATATTATCGGGTTCGAGGAATTTTCTGCTCCGGCGAGGTTCTTTTCTCCAATCAGATGGCAAGCACTCAGGAATGAATTTGAAGACTTCGTAATCAGCGAATGGCAAAGATATGCCCCCAACATGACCAGGGATAACATTATTGCCAGCCACATTGTTACTCCCTACGACATTCAGTTGGGCCACCCGAATATGGAGGAAGGCTCCATTGCCGGAGGGGACATGATCATCTCCCAGTTGGATCGATTCCGGCCGACCCCGGAACTGTCGAACTACAGGACCCCCATAAAAAACTTTTACCTCTGCTCCTTTGCCACGCACAACGGGGTGGGAACAGGGCGGGGGTGTTCCTATAACAGCTATCAGGTAATCCGTGAGGACTTTGGGTTAGATTAATGAAAAATGAAAGGATTCACACACACCGGGCAATATTTATTAACTTGATCCGTTCAGAAAGGAAGGGAGGGTAACAGTATGGAAGAAAAAAAGGCGGTAGGCGTAAAATTATGGGATGCGGTGCCGGGCTATGACTTCAATGAAGAGATCGATGTCCCTGAAATGCATTCCTGGTTCTATGACGGCGTGCACAGTATGCCGCGTTTGACCCCGATGTATGGCTGCCTCTATGGCAGGAACAATCCCATGGGTTCTCAATACGCATGTGAAACGCTCAGCATACCTAAAAGCAAGGGATGGGCTCAAAAAGTCAAGGATGGCGCGACCTACGTTGCAATGCATATTATCAGGGACGAGGAGGAGATAGAAAAACGCACAGTCAAATTCAAAGAGGCAATGATCCCATGGATCGAAGACTTTGACGGCAAATGGGGAAGCCAAAAAAAGGAGTTAATGGAGATATATGATCATCTGAAATCCCTGGACCTGGACAAGGCCACGAATATAGATCTCCTGCACCACCTGTGGGATATGATTGCCGCCAACAGGAGAATGTGGGAGATACATTTTCTCGGAATGTATGTTTCAATGAGCGCTTATGCATTACTCGAGCAAATGGTAGCACCTTTAGGACTTACCGTCGAAAGCCCCGAATTCCAGAACTTGATCACGGGATATGACAATAAGGCATTCCAGGTTGATAAAGATATGGCCCAGTTCGCCCAGAAGGCCATCAAGGCGGGTTTAGGTGATATTTTCAAAAACAATAAGGCCAAAGATGTCACCCCAAAGCTCAATGAAAGCGATGCCGGGAAAGAGTGGGTGAAGGATTTTATGGCTTATCTCGATGTAGAAGGCTGGAGGATGGTCCGGATGATGGATCTGAACGAGCCCTACTGGCTCGAGGAGCCTTCCACCGCCATTGCAGTTGTTCAGACATTTGTCAATAAAGGCGCGGATTACGACCTTGACGAAGTCAGGTCGAAGATGGTTGAGAAGAGGGAGGAAACGCTGGCGACGTTGATAGAGAAGGTGCCCAATGAAGAAAGGGAGTGGTTTAAGGCCCTTGTAAACCTGGGCGGCAGGGCAAGCATGTTCAGCGAAGAACATGATCTTTATTGCGAGCTGTACCTCCATGCCCTGTTGCGCCGCGGTTTTTTAGGCATAGGAAGACGCCTGGTTGAGGCTGGAACCATCGATAAACCCGACGACACCCTCTTTCTCAATCCCGATGAAATCGAGCAGGTCATGCTCGCGCCAGAATTTCATAAACTCCAGTACATCGCGAACCGGCGACGCGCCCAGTGGGAGAATGAAAGATTTGCGGAGACACCCCCCGTCTTTACGGATCGAGAGGGCTTTGAGCAGGCGATCGGGATGGATCTCATACCTTCCGAGGATGTCATTATCCTGAAGCTCGTCGTCGGCGAAATGCCCAATGTAAAGCCGGAATTAAAGGCCGATATCTATGGCGTATGCGGGGCTCCAGGGGTCGCAGAGGGACCGGCACGGGTCATCTTGACCTATGATGAACTCAAGGAGGTAAAACCGGGTGAAATTCTGGTCTGCCCTGGAACCAATCCCGCCTGGACCCCGATTTTCGGCATTGTTAAGGCCGTTGTCTCCGACAGGGGAGGGACACTAAGCCATACTGCCATAGTGGGCCGGGAGTATGGGGTGCCGACCATCGTGAACAGTTTCGAAGGCACTGCGAAGATCAAAACAGGTATGAAAATAAAGGTTGATGCCACAAAGGGCGCCATATACTTTTTGGATAAGGGTTAAAATATGGTTAACAAGCAGTTGATCTATTGGTTCGAGGAGTTAGGACCTGAGCACAATGACCTGGTCGGGAAAAAATGCGCCAACTTAGGTAAAATGGTACACATGGGATTGGCCGTACCCCCGGGCTTTGCTCTTAGAATCGATATGTACCGTGAATTTATCCGGACAACTGGTGTCGCTGATGAGATGGCCTCTTGTGTTAAAGAAAGCGGTAAGCTGAAGGGCGCTGGAATTGACCTATACGAAGATCTGAGTGAGCAATTACGAAGCCTCATAGAGAACCAGGAGATGCCCCCCGCTCTAAAGGAGATGATATCGTCCTATTATGAAGGGCTTTGCGAAAAAACAAGGATGGAAAATTTGGCGGTCTCAGTCCGGTCGGCCGGGACCCAGAGCCGGCCCGGGATGTTTGAAACATATCTCAACGTATGCGGCATTAATGACATAGTGGATAAAGTGAAAAAAGTGTGGTCCAGCGCCTACACCCCGCGCGCCATAGCGTTTCGGGCCAACAAGGAACTTCCTATCCTGGGAGACGAATTAGGTGTTGCGATTCCAAAAATGGTCAATGCCCGTGCCTCAGGCATTGTGTTTACAGTCAACCCCGTGGATGGAGATTCTTCTAAAATTCTTCTGGAAGCAAACTGGGGGCTTGGTGAAGGTGTCGTGAGCGGTGCGGAGAGTGTGGATGGGTTTGTGGTGATTAAAAAAGGTCTGGAGATTGAAGGAGCACATATAGGCTATAAGTCCAAGTATGTAATCTATTCGGATAAAGGTGCGGACTGGGCGGACGTTCCGGACAAAATGCGGCGATTGCCCTGTATCAGTGATGATGAGGTACGTGAGATTGCCGGAATTGCCAGATCTTCCGAGGAAAGACTGGGCCGTCCCCAGGACATGGAATGGGCCATCGATCAGGATATGCCTTTTCCCGAGAGTCTGTTTTGGCTTCAGACACGTCAGGCAAAAGTTGCCGCCAAGAAGGTCGAGTCAGCCGCCGGGCATATCGCGGATTTGATGGCAAGGAAGTTAACTGGCCGTTAAGTGATACATTCCGTTAAATTCAGAAATATTTATTTGGAGTTCCAATGAGTGAAAAAGATATTCTAAAGGGTAAAAGAGTATTGGTAGTGGATGACGAACCAGATGTCCTGGAAACGATTTCCGATATGCTGGATGTATGTGAAGTCCACAAGGCAGGGAACTTTGAATCCGGCCTTAAGATGCTTTTAAATAATCATTATGATGCAGTGATTCTTGACATCATGGGAGTTAACGGGTTTGAACTATTAAAAAATTCAAATGCAAGGGGGTTTCCCACGATCATGGTTACAGCATACCAGATCACCCCGGAAGCACTTAAAAAATCCATAGATATGGGGGCCGCCGCTTTTTTGCCAAAGGAACTGATTGGTGAAATTAAAGAGCTGCTTCAGGAAGTGTTTTTAGGGGGTGGCAAACGGCTGTGGTGGCTAAAATCGCTTGAGAAAACAGGACCATATTTCGACCGAAAATTTGGATCCAGATGGAAAGAGCAACACAAAATATTCAAAGAGTTTGCTAAATCGAAAGAGCCGAATTAAATAATGCCAATGCCTGAATATCCCAAAGGGTCCATTATCAAAGGATATGATGTCTCTATCATCGATCCGGAAAAATGAACCTATTTTGGATATTGTGTCGAATCCTACTACTGCCCGGCCCAAGCCATTATCAAGACATAAGCCATCAACAGATCATGATGAATGGTATAATAAAAAGATCCAATTGGATGGATATTTTACCCTATGAAGCCCTTTATAGACTGTGTACCGTGTATAATAAGATGGATCTATGAAAGAGTGTCCTCTTCCGCCAGGGAGGAGCAAAAGTATGCATTAATGAGAACCATCATGGGTGTCCTGTCCCATGAGTTCAGTCCATCCGGAAACGTAGCCCTGATTACTAAAAGGATACTTGACAGGGTAGATGAATTTGTGCTGGCAGCGGAAGCAGGTTACAATGAAATAAAAATCAAGACAAACCATGTCGCAGAAGAATTGTTACCGGCATCAAGAGATTATATAAGTAAAGGAGAAACAGATTATGAACGTTTTTGGAGGGCATGCGGCCTGGCCTCCGCCGGTAATGTTTCCACCATCGGCGCTCCCACGGGTGCCTATGATTTTCCTGAGGTGGAGGACATCATAATGGGCCGAGGGTCTGTGCCCCTTTTGATCGGAGACGTTTACGGGGCTGTCAAAAGGGCGAACCATGTCCTTTTTCTTTCCGATAATGCAGGCGAAATAGGATTTGATTCTCTTCTCATTGAAGAACTGAAGACAATGGGATTAGCCTTGACCCTTGTGGTTAAGGAGGCCCCCTTTTTTGATGATGCGACAATAAAAGATGCCTGCTATTTCGGCCTGGATAAAGTTGCAGATAATATTTTAACGACCAGGAGTGTCTTTGTTCCCGGTAACTCCGCACCTGCTCTTGAAGATGCTTATAAAATGAGTGATCTTGTGATCGCCAAAGGCGTTTTTAATTTCGAGAGCCTGGCCGGAGAGGACCTGGAGAAACCTGTGGTCTATATGCTCAAAATAAAATGCCGGCTTCTTTCTGCAATAAATGAGGCAGAGGTGGGAAACGCTATCGTCAGGCTTGAAAGCGTCTGACAATCCTGGGCCGTCATGGTGTAAATTGGCCAAAAAATGATAGGGGAATTGCGAGGTCTTTATTTAAAGGAGTGTAATATGGGAAGATTGGATAATAGGGTGGCCATTGTTACGGGAGGCGCGAGGGGACTCGGAAAGGTCTTCTGCATGGCCATGGCGGAGGAGGGGGCAAAGGTCGTTGTCGCCGATATATTGAAAGAAGAAGCCGAGCAGACTGCCAGGGAAATCAGGGAGAAAGGCGGCACTTCCATGAGCATCAAGGTGGATGTTTCGTCAGAAGAAGAGACATTCAGAATGGCCGCAGATACGGTTAAGGAATTCGGTCGTATCGATATACTGTTGAATAATGCGGCCGTGCTTTACGGACTCGGACGGAGGCCCTTCTATGAAATATCCGCAAAAGAGTGGGACAGTCTCATGTCAGTAAATTTAGGGGGGCCTTTTTTGTGCACCAAGGCGGTTTTCCCTCAAATGAAGGCACAACAGAAAGGGACAATCATTAATATGGCCTCGGAAACGGCGTTCACGGGTTCCAGGGGTTTTATCCATTACGTGACGGCCAAAGGGGGCATTTTAAGTTTGACGCGGTCACTGGCGGCGGAACTGGGCCCCTATAATATCAGGGTCAATACAATAGCGCCCGGTTTTACAGATACTGAGGCCGCGAGAACCGTTACCGATGATATTACCAAGTACAACACAAGTCGGACTCCGCTTGGAAGGCTTGAGCAGCCGGAGGATCTGGTTGGGGCGGTTATTTTTTTTGCCAGTGATGAAAGCGATTTTATCACGGGCCAGGCTTTAGTCGTTGATGGCGGGCGCTATATGCATTAAAATAGGATTTTAATACATAGGGAGGCAGTAATGGATCGAATCTCAGGGAAAGTAGCCATCGTCACCGGTGCGGCCAGCGGATTGGGAAGCGCAATTACCTCTTTATTCTCCATGGAAGGGGCCATCGTTATTGCCACGGATATCAACGAAAAAGACGGCCAAGACGTTGTTAAGGGCATCGCCGCTAAAGGCGGTGATGCGGTTTTTTTGCGCCAGGATGTCACCTTGGAAGCTGACTGGCAAAAGCTCATGGATTTTACGGAGGAACACTACGGACGTCTGAATATCCTGGTGAACTGCGCCGGAGTTTTTTCTTCTCTCAGTATCGATGATCTGACCCTTGAAAATTGGCGGTTTGTGATGAGCGTCAATCTGGATGGGGTCTTTCTGGGTATCAAGTACGGCGCTAAAGTCATGAAAAAAAACGGGGGAGGCTCAATCATCAATATGTCCTCAGTAGGAGGATTGTTGGGTACTATCAACTCGGCCCCGTATAATGCCAGCAAGGGTGGGGTCCGGCTCCTGACCAAAGCGGCGGCAATGGAATTTTCCAAAGCCGGTTATGACTACAGTATCCGCGTCAATTCAGTCCACCCGGGTATTATCGAAACGCCAATGACGGCACCCATGATCCAGGATCCCCAAGGCGGAGCTGAAATGCTGTCATGGACCCCCATGGGACATTTTGGCGAACCCCTGGATGTGGCCTATGGGGTTTTATACCTGGCTTCGGATGAATCCAAGTTTTTGACAGGGTCGGAATTGGTCATCGACGGCGGCTGGTCGGCCCATTGAAAGGGCCTATAAAAAATTCTTCATTTTCATTTCATTGTAGGAAACCCGCTGCTAAGGGCTTGGTAAGAAACAGAGGCTTTGCCATAGGAGTTACTGCTCCGGCCGGGTTCCTTTTTTCAAGCCCTATCTATAGGTTAAGGTGGCGGTTCCCGCAGATGGAAGGGTTCAATAGGACAGGTCATTTCATCTGAAAGGGATATT
>CAZGIZ010000009.1:0-52368 GCA_964526655.1 uncultured Desulfobacteraceae bacterium
CGGTGTGATAAGAATGATAGGATTTAGGGTAGGATTATTTTACTGCCGCGTAGCGTCTTACTTGAACACCTTGTTGGTGTTCAGGGTTAACCAAAATCCATCTCTGTTACTACTAAAATGGAAATTTGATGGTGGATTTTGGATTAATACGTTGGTTCCAAAACATTTTCAAATATCTTTTCCCATCCATAAACATGTGGGGTTCAGTCCGGAGGTTGAAATTATTTTGTAGATTGATGAAAAATAAACTAAATTTCGGATATTGGTCAACGATTTTCACGGGTTATGCTGTTGTTTTAATAGAGAAGGATGAAGGTTCCGGAAGGGTTGTCTCAAAGTTGGTCTGGCCGAGGAGGGTCTTTTCATAGGTCTGGTCCTGGATTCGCAGTGCCAGGACATTCTTTGTCCAACCATATTTAGCGGTCATCCGGATGTAAAATTCCCTTGCCTGATAATCCTTACAACGGCCCATAATAACCAGGTGCTTAGACCAGCTTATTTCTCTTTCTTCATTTCGTTGATATGCTCTTCGATGGCCCTGGCTTCTTCCTTCAGGGATTCGAGATAGTCCTCAAACCTGGCAATCTTTTGCCCCTTTGTCATGAAGCGCGCTGTGTAGCGGTTGGGCACATCGGAGCAACAGCACCCTTGATGAGGGCTTTGGGTTGCATGTTAACATATTATAATATTAGCAATTACGAATATTATCTTGAAATAATGCCCTAATATAGATAATCCTTAATACTATCCAATTAATTGATATAAACAGTATAGGGAGGTGATTACATGCCTGAAAATCCATTAAAGGTCTTTGAAGATCTTGATCCCAAACTTCTGGAGATTGTTGAAAAAACGAGGGAACTGGCCCTCTCCGACGGGGCCCTGCCCAGGAAAATCAAGTTCCTCATCGCCATGGCATTAGATGCTTCTCACGGGGCATCAGATGGCGTGAAGTCTTTGGCACAGGCGGCAATGCATGCCGGCGCCACCAGGGAAGAGGTCACGGAGGCCCTGCGGGTGGCGCAGTACGTCAGCGGCGTAGGCAGCGTCTACACCGCGGCCCGAGGCCTTGACGGAGTTTTTTAGCCTGATCCCCTTCGCAGCAGAAAAAATTCAGGAAATACTATGCCCAAAAACGGATACCGGTGGATCATCCTGGTCCTTTCCTACTTCTGTATGCTCGTCTTTGCCTTCACCTTACAGTCCCTGCCGCCCATCCTTCCCCTGATCATAAAGGAATTGGGATTGTCCCATGCCCAGGCCGGCCTGCTGATGAGTCTCTTCGCGCTGCCAGCTATTTTTCTGGCCATTCTGGCAGGCATGTTTCTTGACCGGTTCGGGGCATACAGGACCGGCTTTATCTCTCTGGGCCTCGTGATTGCGGGGAATTCCATCCTTGCCTTAAGCGGCACCTTTCTTTTCGCGGGTCTTGGAAGGGTCGTTTCCGGGATCGGCGCCGTAACCCTTGCCGTGGTCTCGGCGCAGTTTACCTCCCAGTGGTTCAGGGGCCGGGAAATCGGGGCTGCCATGGGTATATTCAATACGGCGATGCCCACGGGCACAATTGTCTCTTTCATGGTCTTCGGAAGATTGGCTGAAGGCCTCGGCTGGCGAACACCCATCTCTCTTTCTGCGATTATAGGGGCCGTTGTCCTGGTGGCATTTCTCATCCTCTACAGGCCTTTACCGGACACGGCCCAGGGAAAAGGCCCGGAAAAAGATAAGAAACAAGCTGGACCCTTTTCCACCCTGTTGTCCGTTGGTTTATCAATGTGGCTGGTGGGGTTTTGCTGGATGTGGTTCAACGCGTCTGTTATCTCATTTTCGACCTTTGCACCGGACTTTTTTGTCTCAAGGGGCTACAGTATAGCCTCTGCCGGCTCCCTTGCGAGTCTTCTTATGTGGGTCTCCCTGATCCTGAGTCCTGTGGTAGGCCGTCTGGTGGACAAGTTCGGGAATAACGATCTCTTTATTGCATCGGGCGGAGCGATTATAGCCGTGATAATTTATATGATCAGCGGGTCAAGGGATTTCCTCTTGCCCATGATTGTCCTGGCGATCGGTGTGGCGGTTGTTCCGACCCCTATCTATTCTTTCACATCAAAGATCATGAGGCCTGAAAATTCAGGCCTGGGTTTCGGGATCCTCTCAACCGTCAGCAGCGCCGGGATGGTCTTCGGCCCCTATCTGACGGGCGTGATAAAAGACAGGACTGGCTCCTACGAGCTGAGCTTTACCTTTCTATCCATACTCGCCCTGCTTGTGACATTGACGGCCGTCGCCCTCAGAATCAAGACCGTGAGAGATTAGCGGCCTATGATTCCATCACCGGCGATACTAATATTAAAGAAAGGTAACTACTCAGGTAGATAGGCTGTAGGCATTTAGGCTGTATGTAGTTTCGATCAATGGGTAAGAGTTAATAGTCTTTAGCCTATAGACTAAACAACCTAAATAGTTACAAAGAAAGGATAAAAAAATGGAATTAACCCAGACAAAATATGAGGTCAAAGAGGGAGTCGCTATGGTCACGCTCTCGCGACCGGATAGAATGAACGCCTATACCTCAACGATGAGAAAGGAGATGATCCATATTTTCAATGAGGCGGACCAGGACGATTCGGTCCGCGCTGTGGTGGTTACGGGTGAAGGCACGGCCTTTTGCGTAGGAGCGGACCTGTCCTCGGGCGAGGACACCTTTGATCAGACCATCCAGGACGGAAAAAAGGTTTCATTGAGCGCGCATCGGGACGGGGGAGGCCAGGTATCCCTCGCCATCTTCAGGTGCAGAAAACCCGTGATAGGGGCCATAAACGGCCACGCCGTCGGCGTGGGTATCACAATGACATTGCCCATGGACATCCGAATCGTCTCCGAGGACGCGAAAATCGGTTTCGTCTTTGCCAGGAGGGGAGTAGTCCCTGAGGCCTGTTCATCATGGTTTTTGCCGCGGATCGTAGGGATCTCCAAGGCCACCGAGTTAGTCTATACGGGACGTATCTTCAGGGCAAGGGAGGAAGCCGGCTCCGGCTTGTTCAATTACATCCTGCCGGCTGACAAGGTCCTTGAAAAGGCCATGGAAATCGCAAAAGAGATCAAGGAAAACAGTTCCGCAATCTCAGTGGCGCTCAGTAAGGCCCTTCTGTGGCACGGCCTGGTGGAAGATGACCCCCAGTCAGTCCACCTGATCGACTCACGCTGTTTTTTATGGATGGGAATCAACAGGGACGCCCACGAAGGTATCCGGAGTTTTCTTGAAAAACGGCCTCCAAGGTTTACCATGAAGGTCTCAAAGGATATGCCAGATTTCTATCCCTGGTGGAAAGAACCAAAGACCTGAGTGTCTATATCCGGCGAGGCCATTCCATTAGTCTATTTAAAAATGGAATCGGCTTGTTTTGGACACCGAAGCTTCTCTTTTATGAGTCTATTTCTCATAGCTACTCAGTCGGATAGGCTGTAGGCATTTAGGCCGTATGTAGTTTCGATCAATGCGTAAGAGCTAACAGTCTTTAGCCTATAATCTAAACAACCTGAATAGTCACTATTTCTCTACAACTTGCGGGCTATGACGATATATTCCTTGTTTTTATAACTTACCCTGCCCACGGTGTGAAAGGAGAGCTTTTCGTGTGCCCTCAAGGAGCGCGTATTTTCAGAGGAAATAAAGGAAAGGCAATATAAATAGCCCATGTCTCTTGCGATCTCCAACCCGAAGGAAGATAGCCTCTTTAGGGCGCCCTTTCCCCTGTGAGACCTTGAGATGCATACAGGACCCCACACACAGGCCTTTTCCTTGACGGGAGTGCCCTGGGTGCCAGGAATGGAATAGGAAGAGACACCCGCCACAATCTGATCCAAGATCGGGAATTGTGAGTTGAATTGGGCGCTGGAAATACAGCAATACCCGATCACCTCGTCATTTTCCTTTGCCACTGCAACGCAGAGGTCATTATCAAAGGCCCTGAACTCGTCCGCTGAAAAGGCGATGGAGAGATAACCGTCTTTCTGCTGTGAAGGAGTCAAATTTTCACGATGGTTTTCAGACTGGATGTCCATGATCCGGCCCATATCGGTTTCAGACATTCTATTGATAGTAAGGCCCATAATTCCTCCCTTAAATTCAGAAAAGCCTGATCGCGAAGATCGGCTCGTCCTTATACATCTCATGAATGAAAATCGCAACAGGGAGCCGGGACATAATATGGTGCCATGAAAATAATTTTAATAAAGTTTAAGGATTTTATTGCTTTTCCCTGCGCCCTATGCCATCAGCCCTTAGCCTTCGGCTGATATCACCTCGAAGAGATAACACTGCCTACCTTGGCATATCTATTTCTGTGGAGTAAAACAGGGCCTAATTAAACGAGCTATTTCCGGGACACGGCACTAGACCTTAAATCATACTAACCTGCACCGACCATTTTCTCAAGGGGGATAAGGATCAGGGGAAGGGATCGATTGAGTTTAAGAAAATTATATGATAGGCTCCCCTGCGTTGTCATTTTAATGAAATGTTAAATCTCCAAACCAATAGTATCCGGAGGCTTCAATGTACTCGGTGATAATGGCGGGAGGTTCAGGGACACGATTCTGGCCCTTCAGCCGCAAAAGCAGGCCGAAACAGTTCCTGGGTATTGCAGGGAATGAACCCATGATGGTGGAGACCTGCAACCGGCTAAATCCCCTCTCAAGGGATGAAGAGGTGATCATCGTCCTTGGTAGAGAGCATCTGAACGAGGCCCGGGGGCTCTTAAAGGAGAGAAAGATCCATATCCTTGCCGAACCTGTTGGAAGAAATACGGCCCCCTGTATAGGTCTGGGGGCGATCTACGCCAGGCACTTAGGTTGCGAGGGGGCCATAGCCTTCCTGCCTGCTGACCACTTTATCGCGGATACCCCTTCCTTTTTGGAATCCCTCCGGTTAGCCTCAAGGGTTGCGGAAGAGGGAGGCATTGTCACCCTCGGGATCGTGCCAACCAGGCCGGAGACCGGCTATGGGTATATAAAAAGGGCAAAAGCAGTCCTCGATTCCTTTGATTTTCCCGTCTACAGGGTCTCGGAATTCGTTGAAAAACCGGATTCGGAGAGGGCGGGACAATATCTGGCGAGCGGTGAATATCTCTGGAACGCAGGCATATTCGTGGCCAGCCACGAAACGATTTTAAAGGAGATCGAGGAGCTTCTCCCGGACCTTTATAAAGGACTACTAATGATAGAGGACAGCCTGGGAAGGTACTCCTTTGAGAAGAGGTTGAGGGAGGTCTATGAAGACCTGGAGCCCGTCTCCTTTGACTACGGGATCATGGAAAGGACCGGATCAGCGGTCCACGTTATCCCCTGTGAGTGCGGTTGGAGCGACGTGGGCTCCTGGGCTTCCCTCCATGAACTGAGGGCCCAGGAATACGACGACGGGGGGAATCTTTCGGAGGGGGATACCATTCTTATTGACAGCCGGAACAGCTATATCTCGTCAAGGAGCGGACGGCTGGTGGCCTGCCTCGGGCTGGAAAACTGCATCGTGGTCGATACGGATGACGCCCTGCTGGTCGCCGACCTGGGAAGGGCACAGGAAATACGCGAGATCGTCGAGGAGCTTAAAAAGAGAAAAAGGGAGGAAATGCTGTGAATCCGGCCATCTTCAGGGAATATGATATTAGGGGCACGTTTCCGGATGATCTGAACGAAAAAACAGTGCATGAATTGGGGCTATCCCTGGGCACTTATTTTCACGACAGGGGGGCGGGCAGGATCTCCCTTGGCCGCGACTGCCGTCTGAGCTCTCCTGAACTCAGGCAGGCCCTTGTAGAGGGATTGATGGAGACAGGCATGGATATCCTGGATATCGGCATGGTCCCCACACCCCTCCTCTATTTCTCCCTCTTTCACCTCGAGGTGGACGGGGGCGTCCAGATAACCGGGAGCCACAACCCCCCGGAATACAACGGGTTCAAGATCTGCCTCGACAGGACGACAATCCACGGGGCTGAGATACAGGAGATAAGGGAGATCAGTGATCGAGGGAGATTCGAAAAGGGGAGAGGGGGCCTGGAGTCGGTGGACGTGATCGGTCCCTATTTAGGCTACCTGAAAAAAAATATCCATCCGGGGGATATAAAGAGGAAGGTTGTCGTTGACGCGGGCAACGGGGTGGGAGGACTTGTTGCGCCCGAGGGCTACCGTGCCATGGGTATCGAGGTGGAGAGTCTCTTCTGCGAGCCGGACGGCCGCTTTCCCAATCACCACCCCGATCCCACCATTCCGGAAAACCTTGAGCACCTGAGGAGAAGGATCTTGGAGACATCCGCGGATCTGGGCATTGCCTTTGACGGCGACGGCGACAGGATCGGCGTGCTGGACAGGGAGGGAAAGATCATATGGGGGGACCAGTTGATGATCATCTTCTCCAGGGACCTGCTGGATCGCAATCCCGGGGCCAGGATCATAGGGGAGGTAAAATGCTCCCAGGTCCTTTATGACGACATAAAGGAGCGGGGGGGCACGGCTATCATGTGGAAGGCGGGGCATTCCCTCATAAAGAGCAAGATGAAGGAAGAAGGCGCCCTTTTTGCCGGGGAGATGAGCGGGCACCTCTTTTTTGCGGACCGTTACTTTGGCTATGACGACGCGGTCTACGCGGGCGCCAGGCTCCTGGAGATCATTACCAGAAAGGCGAAAGGCGTCAGGGAGCTCCTCGCGGGCATACCCACTATGGTAAACACGCCCGAGATAAGGGTGGAATGCCCCGACGAGAAGAAATTCCAGGTGGTGGCACGGCTTGCGGAGGATTTTAAAAGGGAATATGATGTAATCGATGTGGACGGGGCCAGGGTCCTCTTTGACGGCGGATGGGGTCTGGTAAGGGCCTCCAACACCCAGCCTGCCCTTGTACTCAGGTTCGAGGCCAGGGACGAGGCGCTCCTTGAGGAGATCAAGGCCATGTTCATGCAAAGACTCGAAAAAGTCCTATGATCACCTCTGCCTTCCCCGTTGCGGGGCGGGCTTCTGTTTCTTTCAAAGAGGGTTTAGGGGGAGAGATAGATGGAATATAAGGGAAAAGAAAGGCGCGGGCACCCGCGAACCTATGTCGAGCCCTATGATACGGGGACATATCTGGAATTCAGACAGGGGAGTAAATCCTACAGATTCAACCTGCTGGATACCTCTCCCGAGGGAATGGGCATGCTCGTAAGGATGGAGACGGCCGAGGTATTGAATAACATGGGAATCGGCGATCACATCAGGATGGAATATAAGACGGCGGAAGCCAGCATGGTCATGGACTTTGAGGTAAGGCATATAAGCCGTATAGTGAGGGGGAGATACAAGGGTCATCACCAGGTCGGCCTGTCCCTCATTTCCGGACCGAAATAGAATAACAAGGTGCAAGGTATAAGGTATATGGTTTACGGCAAAAGCAAAAACACATTCTTAATAATTTAAGTTTTATAACCTTGAACCTTGGAGCTTATTGATTGGGGCAGGCACTGTGTCTCTCTTCAAGGGGATATCTTTTTGAAATTCCACCGGGTTTTCCCATGACCAAATATTTGGTGTTTAATCTAAAATTTTCATTTTAATCTCCTCCAAACTTTGTAAGCGCCAAATATTTGGTCATTTGCTACTTGGCAGGTAGATATCCCCTTGAAGAGGGACATAGTACCGGATCCCTTACCAGGCGTAGTAGATTTGCCCTAACATTGCACTTCATATACCGCTCTTGTATGAAGGGGTATGGTATAAATGGATAAAACAGAGAGATAAAGACAATGGAACAGGAAAAAAGGGTGCGCTTTGCCCCCAGCCCGACTGGATATCTACATATCGGCGGTGCCCGGACAGCGATCTTTAACTGGCTCTTTGCCAGAAAAACAGTCGGCACATTCATATTAAGGATAGAGGATACGGACGTGGAGCGCTCAACGGAGGAATCCATCCAGGGAATCCTGGATGGACTGAAATGGCTCGGCATCGACTGGGACGAGGGCCCCTATTTTCAATCCAGATTTATTCAAGATCACATTGATGCGGCGAAAAGGCTCCTCAAAGAGGGTCACGCCTACAAGTGCTTCTGCACCAGGGAGGAGCTGGAAAAGAAAAGGGAAGAGGCCCTTAAGGCCAAGGTGGATATCAAATACGACGGGACCTGCCGAAACCTGACCGCCGACGAGGTCAAGGCAAAGGAGACGGCGGGAATCCCCTACACCATCCGGCTGAAGGTCCCGAGGGAAGGCGGCGCGGTCAGTTTCAGGGACGAGGTCTACGGTCACATCGAGAAGAGATACGGGGACATCGAGGATTTTGTCATAGTCAGATCAAACGGACAGCCTCTCTACGTCCTCTCAAATGCCGTGGATGATATACGCGACAGGATAAGTCACGTGATCCGAGGCCAGGACGGCCTGGCCAACACCCCGAAGCAGATCCTGATCTACCGGGCACTTGATAAACCGATCCCCAAATTTGCCCACATTTCCCTGACCCTTGACACCAAAAAGGCCAAGATATCAAAACGGAGGCACGGGGAGGTCGTTGCCGTGCATTATTACAGGGAACACGGGTTCCTGCCCTGGGCCTTTGTCAATTTTCTGGCCCTCCTTGGATGGTCAACTCCCGAATCGAGACAGATCTTTTCCAGGGAAGAGCTGGTCGAGGCCTTCTCCCTGGAGGGGTTGAACAAGGCCAACTCCATCTTTGACGTGCGAAAGGATGACCCCAAATTTTTCACTGACCCGAAGGCCATCAGTATCAACGCCCATTACCTTAGGACACTTCCCATAGAGGAGATCGAGCCCTTTGTCAGGGATGAGCTTAAAAAGGCGGGTATCTGGGACCCCGCGTTTGCCGGGGCCGGGCGGGACCATTTTCTAAGGACACTGGATCTCATACGCAGCCGTTTCAATTTCACGACCGATTTCGCGACCCTCGGCAGGGCCTACTTTACAGATGACTATCCCATTGATCCCGGTGCCCTTAAAAAGAACGTGCTCAAACAGGAGGGGCTCAAGGCATGGTTTCTGGCCCTGGCTGAAGGTTTTGAGGCCCTCGAAGACTTTACGGCAGAAGAATCCGAAAGGGTGATCAGGGAGATGGCCGAAGATCTGGGGGTCAAGGCGGGGGTGTTGATAAACGGTATCAGGACTGCGGTAACAGGCCAGGCCGTGGGTCCCGGACTCTTTGACGTGCTCATGGTCCTGGGAAAGGACCGTGTTGTCAAACGCCTGAAAAAGGCGGTTTCTTTCTTTGATAATGTGCAAGACTCAGGAAAAATCAAGGCCTGATTCTGAATTCACGGGAGATAATATCCGTACACTGAATTTTCCAAAATCTTGCAATATGATTGCTATTTTTAGTGTTTTATGGCATACTTACCCAACCTCAACATACTTTTCCTGTTCTTTACTATACCCCTCTGTTTTTCCACAAACCGAGCGCTGAAAACACGCTCCCCCTCATCAGAACAGGCTGTTTAGGGTTTGCACTTAAGTCATTAAATGTAGCAGGTGAACAGTAAAATATTAGTTCAAAATCCACGTTTGATATGGGCCTTATTTGATTTAATTCGGAGGATTTTTTAATGACGGGAAAACAAATTCATGAAGAATCTCGTTACCGCACCCTTTTTGAAGTCGCAAATGATTCCATTTTCATACTGAAAGATTACAGATTTGTAGAGTGTAACAGGATGGCCTTGAAGATGTTTGGCTGTGAAAGGGGAAATGATATCTTGTATTCTTATCTATGGGACTTTTCTCCCAGGAATCAGCCTGATGGAAGGGTTTCAAAAGAAAAAGCAATTGAATTAATGGACGACTCCTTAGGAGGTAAACCGCAGAGGTTCTATTGGAAACACATCCGAAAGGACGGCAGGGAATTTGATGCTGAGATATCTTTTAACCTCCTGGTAACAGAGGGGGAAAATTCACTCCTGGCAATTGCAAGGGACATCACAAAGCAAAAGCGGGCTGAGCAAGCATTGCGGGAGAGTGAGGAAAAAGGTCGCCTTTTAATTGAAAATATCCCTTCGGTTTCCTGGATAACTAATGAGCACGGAAAAACCACCTTTATCAGCCCGGCCGTGGAAAAGATATATGGATTTAGTCAAAAAGAGATACTTGAAAAAGGAGAAGCCCTCTGGTTCGGGAGAGTCCATAATGATGATATCGATAAAGTAAAAGAATCTTTTGAAAGTATGTTTACTGAAGGGATGAAGTTTGATGTTGAGTACAGGATTCAAGGGAAGGACGGAAAATGGATCTGGGCACATGATACGGCTATCATGGCTTATGAAGAAGATGGCGTAAAGTGTGCATACGGTATATTTACCGATATCACCGAGCACAAGCGGGTTGAGGAGGCGCTGCGGGAGAGTGAGAAGATATTTAGTCTTTTTATGGAACACAGTCCGATATATGTGTTTTTTAAAGATGAGAATATTCGATCGATTCGGCTAAGCAGAAATTATGAACAGATGCTTGGACGGCCCATTGATGAATTGCTTGGCAGGACAATGGATGAGCTTTTCCCCTCAGAACTCGCAAAAAATATGATTGCTGACGACTTACATATTTTAAACGAAGGAATACCGAGGACAGTTGAAGAGGAATTTAATGGGCGGTTCTATGAGACAACAAAATTCCCAATTCTTATCAATGGCAAACCAAAGTATCTTGCTGGTTATACAATCGACATTACCGAGCGGAAGCGAGCGGAGGAGGCACTTAGGGATAGCGAAAAAAAGTACAGGGACCTGTTCGAAGATGCCCCAGTGGGCTACATGGAATATGATAGCAAGGGGATCATCAAGAGGGTCAACCGGAGAGGGTTGGAAATGCTCGGATATGAAGCCGAAGAAATGGTGGGCGAACCGGCGTGTAATTTCGTTACAGAGAGAGAAAAGGCCAGGGAATTGATCAATGCGAAACTCGCCGGTGATATCCCTCCCAGCAGGGATCTGGAACGAACCTGCCTAAGAAAGGATGGAACAACGTTTCCGTGCCTCATTGAAGATGAAATTTTCAAAGACAAGACAGGCCAGATTATCGGGAGCCGTTCGACCTTCCAGGACATCACCGAGCGCAAGCGGACGGATGAGGAGCAGAAGAGGCTGCAGGCCCAACTCGCCAATGCCCTGGAAATAGCCCATCTCGGTCCCTGGGAGTATGATGTCGCCGATGATCTCTTCACTTTCAACGACTATTTCTATAAGATATTTCGTACCACCGCCGAAGAAGTCGGGGGATATACAATTTCATCGGCTGATTATGCAGGACGCTTTGTCCATCCTGACGAGATAGCTGTTGTCGGTGAAGGAATCAGGAAAGCTATTGAAACGGATGATCCCAACTTCAGCCGGCAGCTGGAACATCGAATCCTTTATGCGGACGGGACGGAAGGCCATATCACCGTCAGGTTTTTCATAGTCAAAGATGCCCAGGGTAAAACGATCAAGACCTATGGCGTGAATCAGGACATCACCGAGCAAAAGATGGCAGGGGAAAGGTTGCGGGAGAGTGAAGAAAAGCTCGCGAGATCCAAAAAAATGGAATCCCTCGGACTATTGGCAGGCGGTGTCGCACACGACCTGAATAATGTCCTGGCAGGGATTGTCAGCTATCCGGAATTACTTTTGCTGGACCTGCCTGAAGACAGCAAATATAGAAAACCCATACAGACAATACATGAATCAGGTAACAGGGCCGTCGCTATCGTCCAGGACCTGCTGACAATTGCAAGGGGAGTGGCTTCAACTAAGGAAACGCTGAACTTGAATGATATTGTCAGGGAATACTTGACATCACCTGAGTTTAAAAGACTTGAGCAGTATTATTCCACAGTTAGAGTTAAAGTTGACCTTGATATTGGTTTACTTAATATAAACGGCTCTCCTGTCCACCTGAGAAAGGTTATTATGAACTTGGTATCAAATGCATCGGAGGCTATAGAAGGTGCCGGTAACATTATTATATCGACCATGAACCGTTATGTTGACAGGCCCATAAGGGGGTATGAAGATGTAAACATAGGTGAATATGCCGTTCTCACGGTATCAGACGATGGTTCGGGAATAACATCAGGTGACCTTGAAAGAATATTTGAGCCGTTCTATACAAAGAAGGTAATGGGCAGAAGCGGTACGGGACTGGGGCTGGCCGTGGTATGGAATATCATGCAGGATCACAAAGGTTACATCGATGTGGCAAGCAGCGAAGACGGCACGACATTTGAGATGTACTTTCCGGTAACAAGAGATAAATTGCCTGTCAAAGATCTGGCCAAATCCATTGAGGACTATAGAGGAGGGGGAGAGACGATACTGGTTGTTGATGATATAGAAAGCCAGAGAGAGATATCATGTTCAATGTTGAACGTATTAGGCTATAAAACTATAGCCGTTTCCAGTGGAGAGGAGGCCCTTGAATATTTAAAAGAAAATCAAGTGGATCTAATATTGCTTGATATGATTATGGATCCGGGCATAAACGGCAGAGAGACATACGAGAGGATAATAAAGATTCGGCCCAATCAAAAGGCAGTCATAGTCAGTGGATTCGCTGAGACAGATGAAGTGAAAAAAGCCCAAAGAATGGGCGCTGGCCAATACATAAAGAAGCCCTTAACATTACAAAAGATAGGACTGTCTATTAAGGAGGAATTGAAAGCAACGAAAGGGTCATAGATCCGTCAACTACCCTTCCTGAGTTGAAGCCCGATTAGCTTTCGACAGTTGCAATTAATATTACTCTGATGTCGCCGGTTCCCCGCTCTCATCTTGTTCCAGGATACTAACCTGGTTGCTGTTGATAGTAGCGGCATCTTTGTCTCTCTTGCCCTGTCTCCTGGCTATTTTTTCATCGGCTTTTTTCTTTCTTCTCAATTCCTTCTGATACTTTTTAAAGCTATGATCATTTCGCTTCGCCACGATCACCTTTCCGATTACAAAAACATTCGAAATCGCACACTCATATCCCCCGGCCGAGTTAATGGCCCTTCACCGGGCCAGAGAATCTATCTCCCGAAAGAATCTAATAATCCCTTCTTCCTCCCTGTCTTCCACCTCTACGATTTCCGCCGCCCCTGCGGCCTTCGCTTCGGGGACGGGCCTTGTTCACATTCATGGTCCTTCCCTTCATTTCCTTGCCGTTGAGACCATTGATTGCGGCCTCGGCCCCGGCCGACTCCGGCATTTCGATAAATCCGAATCCCTTTGACCGGCCGCTGTACATGTCCGTGATGATCTTCACGGATTCGACCTGGCCGTACTCCTCAAAGGCCTTTTTCAGGTCCTCTTCCGTAACCTCATAGGATAAATTACCCACATAAATGTTCATTCCGATCTCCTTTTTTAAATTTAAAGTTTGTTCAGGCAATAGATAAAATGCAAAGGATATTATATTAAGCTTAATTGAACACGGACTATGCAACGTTTAAAAAATGTGCGAATCATGGATCTTCCGAAAATGATAACCGTAAATGGCAAACGTGATCGATAATGGGAAGAGCCTGGGACGACGAAAAAGGGTCCATGACAATATCTTCCAGAACTCGAACCTCTCCCTCCCAATAATTCCCAGACGGACGCCGGAGCGGAAAAAGGCCAGAAAACGTTGAAAATCCAACGGCACATCAAACCTCGGCGCCTTGTACTCCCTGAGAAATGTCTTGACGCGCTGGTAGTAGAGTTTCGGAGAATAAATCTGGTCCATGATATTTTTATATCCTTCGCGTAATACATTGAAGTCCATTTTGGGGATAATATTCGTTGTTCCGTCAACATTATCTCCCGTCATGTGACCCAGGAGCCGGCCCTCTTTTTTCATACGCTTGTAGAGCCTTGTGCCGGGCGGGGCCTGGAGCAGACCCACCATGGCCGTCACAATCCCGCTCTTTTGAATGAGGTCTATCTGCCTTGAAAAGATGGAGCTCGAATCGCTGTCAAATCCCAGGATAAAGCCCCCCTGGACCTGCAGCCCGGTCCGCTGAATCCGTTTTACGCTCTCAACAATATCGCGGTTCTTGTTCTGTATCTTGTTGCATTCGGCCAGGCTTTCCTCGTTGGGGGTCTCGATTCCGATGAAGACGGTATGAAACCCCGCATCTACCATCATCTCCATCAAGGGCTCATCGTCCGCCAGGTTTATGGAGGCCTCCGTGTTAAAGGGTAATCCCCTCTTGCCTCTCTGCCACTCTATCAACTGAGGCAAGAGCCTCTCCTTCAGGTATTTCTTGTTGCCTATGAAATTGTCGTCCACAAAAAAGACCTGACCCCGCCATCCCAGTTTATGGAGCGCGTCAAGCTCCGCGATAACCTGTTCCGATGACTTTATCCGAGGCCGGTGTCCGAACAGTGTCGTCACATTACAGAACTCGCAATTGAAAGGGCAGCCCCTTGAAAACTGAAGGCTCACGGAGGCGTAACGTCTCAGATCGGCCAGTTCCCACATGGGTACGGGTGTCTCCCTCAAGTCGGCAAAATCCGGGGTCTCATAGATCCGTTCGGGTTCGCCCTTCTTCAGGTCCGCTAAAAAAGGAGGCAGGGTGAGCTCGGCCTCGTTCAGGACGAAATGATCCACCTCCTCGAACTCCTCCCTCTCCGTGATAAAGAGCGGCCCGCCGGCAATAACCTTTAGGCCGGAATTCTTGCACCGGGTAATGACCCGGCGAGCCGATTCCCTCTGTACGATCATGGCGCTGATAAACACACAATCCGCCCATGCCAGATCCTTGTCAGTGAGCCTGGTAACATTGAGGTCGATGAGGCGCTTATCCCACTCCCCGGGCAGCATGGCCCCAAGGGTGAGAAGGCCCAGCGGGGGGTAGGCGGCCTTTTTGCGAATGAATTTGAGCGCGTGTTTAAAACTCCAGAATGTGTCTGGAAATTCCGGATAGATCAGCAAGGCTTTCATGTTTGGCTTCCTTTAATAGAGATCCCTAAATGTACAGTATTCCTAAAATGGGTTTTTCATTCCCCTAAGATGCAAAAAAAATGAGCAGGATCCAATGGGGGGTATATCGAAGTTTTCCCTCAAGTGGGTGAATTATCAAAAGCGGATTAGTGACTGAAGAAAAATTTCTTTTTAATAAAACGATAATAAGGGCTTCATGTCAAGAAAAATCTCCGGCATATGAAAAAACACGCCATTTGTGACCAAAATTTGAAGATTTCGTGACACCTTTCTTATTCCTCATGGTTATGTTTTAGACCATAAAGGGCCGGCATCCATTTTATAAAGAGATCGTACCTTTACCGGATCGATGGCCGGCCTTATTTTGAAAAAGGAGGTGTCGAAATGAAAGCTATAGTATCTATCGCGATAATGATTATATTTGGTTTAATATTAGTTGCCTGGCTGAATTTAGGGAGTAATGCAATGGAAAAGGAAAAAATGGAGGAAGTCACGTCGGAAATGCCCGGCAATCTCAAAACCGCCACCTTTGCCGGAGGCTGCTTCTGGTGTACGGAGTCTGACTTTGAAAAGGTGGAGGGAGTGAAGGAGGTCATATCCGGGTATACGGGAGGTCACAAGGAAAATCCCACCTACGAGGAGGTATCAGCCGGAGGGACGGGTCACGTGGAGGCGGTCCAGGTGATCTATGACCCCGATAAGGTATCCTATAAGGAACTCCTGGACTATTTCTGGCGGCACGTCAACCCCACGGATTCCGGCGGCCAGTTCGTTGACAGGGGCTCACAGTACGGGTCTGCCATATTTTATCACGACGAGGAACAGAAACGGCTTGCTGAGGAGTCCAAGAGGGAGATCGAGGCCTCGGGCGTTTTTGATGCGCCCATAGTCACTGAGATCGTGAAGTTCAAAAAGTTTTACAGGGCCGAGGACTACCACCAGGATTACTACAAGACCCACTCTTTGAGCTATAAATTCTACCGCTGGAAATCCGGCCGTGATCAGTTCCTGGAGAAACACTGGGGCAAGAAGGGGGAAACCATGGCCGCTGAAAAGAGTGAAGGGAAGTACATGAAGTACACAAAGCCCTCACAGGAGGAATTGAAGAAAAAACTGACCCCCTCGCAATATAAGGTCACACAGAAGGAGGGAACCGAGCCCCCCTTTGATAACGAATACTGGGATAATAAAAAGGAGGGGATCTATGTGGACATCGTTTCTGGAGAGCCCCTATTTAGTTCCAAGGACAAATATGATTCCCATACGGGGTGGCCCAGCTTCACCAGGCCCCTGGTGCCTGAAAACATTGTGGAAAAAGCGGACAACAGCCTCTTCATGAAAAGGACCGAGGTGCGCAGCAGATACGCGGATTCCCACTTGGGGCACGTTTTTAACGACGGCCCCCCGCCCACGGGTCTCAGGTACTGCATGAATTCGGCCGCCCTCCTCTTCATTCCAAAGGAGGACCTGGAAAAGGAAGGGTACGGGGAGTTTGTGAAGCTCTTTTCCGACATGAAATAATAAATGAAGCCGCTTAATTGCACCCGCTTAGGGCACCCGATCGCGTGGCGGCGCGATCGGGTTTTTTCGTGAGATACCCAGCCCTACAATATCCTCGACTTTTTTGACAATATGTTTATATTGAGCCTGTTAAGGACCCTTCAATGAATGCCACAAGAGAGAAAAGCATAAACAGCAATCTGAATGAGTCCATCAGGCTGGTAAGCTCCATAATCAGTGCAAGGGACAATGTTGTCGATTATACATTCGCCGCCCTCCTAAGCGCCGGTCATATCCTCTTTGAGGACCTACCCGGCACGGGTAAGACCACCCTGGCCATTTCAACTGCCAGGGTCATAGGGTGCGACTTTGCGAGAATACAGTTCACCAACGACATCATGCCCTCGGATATCCTTGGGACAGAGATATTCGTTTCAGCCAAGGAGAGCTTCAGGTTAAGGAAGGGACCCATCTTTACCAATATCCTCCTTGCGGATGAGATCAACAGGGCCACGCCCAGGGCCCAGAGCGCGCTTCTCGAGGCCATGGGCGAGGGAAGGGTCTCCCTTGCAGGCAAGACGCTCAAACTGGCGAGGCCCTTTTTCGTCGTCGCCACCCAGAACCCCATGGACCTCTACGGGACATATCCATTGCCCGAATCACAGCTTGACCGGTTTTTCATGCGTCTTGAGATCGGTTATCCCGACAGGGATGATGAGGCCCAGATAATCAGGGACGACGGTCATTACCGTCTTGCAAAGGAGCTGGATAAGGTCATGGATCCCTCGGAGGTGAAAGGCCTCCAGGAAGAGGTTTCAAGGGTCAGGATATCCGGCAAGATAATCCAGTATATCCTTGACATCGCGGAGTCTTCCCGAAAGGAGGAAGCCTTCAGATACGGCCTTTCAACAAGGGGGCTTATCGCCCTCAAGAAGGCCTCCCAGGCATGGGCCTTTATCAGGGGCCGTGAATATGTGGTGCCCGATGATGTAAAAGAGGTCTTTATCCCTGTCGCCTTTCACAGATTGTATCCCGTGGGGGACCTGAAGGGGACAGACAGGAAGGAGTACCTGAGCGATTTTCTTGATCAGATATCAATCCCTCTCTGACAGTGAAAAAATACCAAGTAAAAATAACCCGCCCCGGTTTCATCTACATCGTTATTACAATCCTCATCAGCGTGGCGGCCATCAACACCGGAAACAACCTCCTCTATATCATATCCAGTCTCCTGCTGGCCCTGATGGCCCTCTCCGGCCTGGCTTCCCTGATAAATCTGTCCTTTATGGACATCTCCATGGAGCCTTCAGGGGAGATCTTTGCGGGCCTCCCCTCAAGATTCAATCTCACTATCAAAAAGAGGCTTGCCGGCTCCTTCTTCCTTACCCTGGAGACCCCCTTTGGCTCCGTGGCATTACCATATCTCCGGGGCAGATCCGGACGGTCATGCTGGCTCAAGTTTCCGGCGAGGGGGGAGATGATCCTCAACAGCCTTAGGATCCATTCGGGATTTCCCATGGGGTTTTTCAGGCGTTCCAGGCAGGTCCACCTTGGGCTCCAATTGATGGTCTACCCGAGGCCCCTACCGTGCACGATGCCGCTCCCCGCGGGCGGTAGCAGGGGGATTGAAAAGCCCAGCGACTCCTTTTTCGGAGAATTAGGGGATGAGATAAAAGAGCTAAGGAGCTACAGGCCTGCCGATCCCCTCAAGTGGGTGGAATGGAAGGCCACGGCCAGAAGAGGCAGGATGGTTGTGAGGGAGTTTTACCAGCTTGAAGGAGACACCCTTATTCTGGACCTTAAAAGGAAAACGGAACCCTGGGAGAGGAGGATCTCCGAGGCATGCCACCTCGTACTTGAGGGGGAGAGGAGGAGGCTGATGGTCGGCCTGAAGCTGCCCAACAGGGAGATCCAACCGGGCCGGGGTGAGAGACACAGGAGGACCCTCCTGGAGGCCTTGGCCCTTGCGTAAGATCAGCCTCATATATCTTGCGACCCTGCTTGGATATGCCGGCCTCATGGGATCCGTATCATCACTTTTCAGGGAAATCCATTTTATTCCCCTTACCATCTTTGTCCTTTCATTTTTGACGGGACTTTTCCTGGACAGACGGAACTTCACCTCCCCCCTTTTAAATCCCTTTCTCCTGATCGGGCTGGTGGCGATGGGTGTCATCGTCTCTCTGATAGGTCTAAGCGACAAGAATATCTTTAATCGAACGCTCGGCATACTGCTCATTATCATATCCGCGAAACTCATCTCCCCCAAAAAAGGGCGGGATATCCTCCAGATATACCTCCTCAATTTCTTTATGGTGGCGGGCTCCGCCGTGACGAGGCTGGATCTGGATTTCGGGCTCCTTATCCTGGGAGAGACTTTTATAACCATACTGGGCCTCCTCCTTGTCTATGGATCGGGCGAGCAGGGGGAGATGCCGGCCCTTCAGGTATGGAGGCTTACCTGGTGGAGCGGACTGATAACGCTCTGCCTCATCCCCGCCACTGTTATTGTCTTTCTTATCACACCAAGGCCGACCATGACCCTGCTCGCCTGGGGAAAGGGGGCAGTTTCCCGCACGGGATTCAGCGACAGGGTTACGCCGGGCTCCGTTGAGGAGATCAAGGTGGATAATTCCCCGGCCTTTCGTGTCAGGTGGATCGGGGGCGGCCGCCCTGAAAATCCCCTGTGGAGGGGCGTTGTCTATGACAGATACAATCTCGGGGCCTGGGAAAAGGCGGATCACAAAGAGATCCCCTTTCCCCCGTCCACGGGAAAGAGGGCAGATTACGAGGTAATCCTCGAACCGACGGACTCCAGGTACCTCATCAGCCTGGGATTGCCCGGCGCTGTATGGGCCAAGGGTTTGAAGACGGGCATCCTTTCAGGATATACCATAGAATCGGAAAGGCCCATAGATCACCGCACCATATACAGGGTTCAATCATACCTCACAGTGGCATTGCCTGCCGATTCGCCACCCGGGCTTTTCCTCCAGGTACCCCGGGACGTCAGGGAGGGTATCCACTCACTGATAACAGGCCTGACCAGGCCCACGGACCTGGAGACCGCGAGGGCCGTTGAAGCCTTTCTAAGGGACAACTATAGATATGACCTGCTTCCCGGGGAGCCGACCGGGGATCCTGTTATCCATTTCCTAACCTCCTCTAAAAAGGGGCACTGTGAATACTTTGCCTCTGCCATGGTATTCCTGTTGAGGGTCATGGGCATACCGGCTCGCCTGGTCGGGGGATACTTAGGCGGTGAATGGAATGATCTGGGAAGGCATTATCTTGTGCGCCAGAGCGATGCCCATACATGGGTGGAGGCATGGATCCACGGGAAGGGCTGGGTGGCCTTTGATCCCACGCCCGCCAGCCCCCTGCAGGGCAGGACCCGGGGCAGGATTTATCGCTTCATCGACATGCTCAGGCTGAGGTGGTATTACTGGGTGGTGGACTATAATATCGGCCGGCAGCTTGAGCTGGTCCGGAAGAGTTCCGATTTCTTCAAATCAATCCGGGATGTCAGGATCAGATCAAACCCCATTGAAAACCTCCCCCCGATAAGATACCTCCTGGCATTCGCGCTTATCCCCGTCCTCACGGCCCTGATCCTCTTTATCCGGCGATACTTAGGGTCCAGGCCCAGGACACATGGCGAGCGGTTCCTGTGGCTCCTCAGGAGGCATGGATATGAAAAGAAGAGGGGAGAGACGCTCCTGGAGCTTGGGGCAAGGGTCGCATCTGACAGGCCTGGTCTTGAAAGGGCGGTTTTTTCATTCGTTGATAGATATTATCTCTTTGAATACGGCCGAAAGGGGAGTGACGAGGTCCTTTCCGGGCTCCTCAAGGACCTGGAAGAGGAGTTAAAAAAAAGCGATAAAAAATAATAAAATTTGATTATTTCGTCTATTTTTATTAAAAAATGATCATAAATCAATATATCACCAAGTTGCGGAATGGGGCTAAAAGACATGACCCTCCAAGATGAAAAGATTATCGTCAAGGTGGACGAGGAGATCGAGGATCTGATTCCGGGTTTTCTTGAAAACAGGGCCAGTGACGTAAAAACCCTCCTTCAGGCCCTCCAGGAGAAGGACTATGAGACTATTCGATCACTGGGCCATAAGATGAAGGGTTCGGGCGGGGGATACGGGTTCGATGCACTTACGGATCTCGGCCATGAACTTGAAGAGGCCTCCAAAGAAAAGAATCCCGAAGAGATTCAACGCCTGATCCGGAAGCTTTCCCATTTTCTTGAACATGTCGAGGTGATCTATGAGTAGAACATCCAAAAAACCGGTAATCCTGAGTGTGGATGACGAGTCGGATATTCTCAGACTTATCGAGAGATTCCTGAGCAAAATTGACTGCACCGTGATGACAGCAGATCAAGGCGCCAAGGGTCTTGAGATAGCCAGAAGGGTCAAGCCAAGCCTGATACTCCTTGACATTATGATGCCCGGAATGGACGGGTATGAGTTCTGCTCCATATTGCAGAAGAATAGCCAGACCGCCTATATCCCCGTGATATTTGTCACGGCATTAGGAGACGAACAGAATAAGGCAAAGGCCTTTGCCGCGGGCGCTGCGGATTATCTTGTCAAACCCCTCAGGAGAGATATCCTCATTGATAAGGTAAGCGAGCATATAAAGACAGATAACAGGTGGAATGATCTTAAAAAGGATAACACACCCTGGGACGATCGATTGCAGCCTTCCGATTACGTCCAATTCAAGGAGTTCCTGTTCAATCAACTGGACCTGACTCCAGAGAAAAAATACACTCTTGCCAATACGTCTCCCTCCAAGATCTATGATATCTCTCCCTCGATCGGCATCAATAACAGCCGCATGGCCCAATACATCGCTGAATTCCTGGACCTCTCCTACGTGTCTTCCGTAAATCCCGAGGATGTTCAATTAGGGGTCCTGCCTACCCCCTTCTGCAAGTCAAACAATATAGCGCCCATAGGCACGGAATCCGGTGAGATGGGCATTTTAGTCAGCAATCCCTTTGACTGGGAACGGATGGAGGGCCTGAAGAGGTTCAAGGGCCTGGGCAAGGGGACGGAGATCATTGTTACGGAGCCTGAAAATATCCTGTTTCTCTTCAAGTATGAGACTTCCTCAGGGGAAGGGCTGTTAACCGGCATCGAAGAGGAGCCGGAAGAGGTGAAATCCATATTAACGACCGACCAGGCGGCTGAACCAAAGACAGATAGACAGGTCACCGTATATATTGCGAACAGCATCCTGGATAAGGCCGTATCCAAAAACGCAAGCGATATTCATGTATTACTCAAGGATACTGAAACGGTTATCCGCTTCAGGATTGACGGGGACATGGTGGACTTCTTCAAGCTGAAAAAATCAACAGGGACAAAGCTTATATCCCGCTTCATGATCCTTGCAGGCCTTGACATAGGAGAAAAGAGAAGGCCCCAGGACGGGGCCTTCAGGGCGCTTATCGACGGCAAGACCTTTAACCTCAGGGTCTCCTCCTTTCTTACCCCGAGCGGAGAAAATGTAGTCATCCGGGTCCTTGAAACATATGTGAGACCCAAGCCGCTCGAAAAACTGGGGATGTCAGGCAGGCAGTCGGACATACTGCTCAATATGGGTTCTAGGAGTCACGGCCTCATACTGATCGTGGGGCCCACGGGATCGGGAAAGACAACCAGTATTTACAGCTTGCTACACCACATCGATTGCCAGACCCGTAGCCTGATGTCTGTCGAGGATCCCGTTGAATACCGGATCCCCTTCGCGAACCAGCAGCAGGTAAACGAAAAGATCGGGGTTACCTTCGAGGCACTGCTGAGATCGGCTGTCCGGCAGGACCCGGATATCCTTTTCATGGGCGAGGTCAGGGACGCCCACTCTGCTAAGATAGCCATGGACTTCGCTAGTACGGGCCACCTGATCCTTACCACCCTGCACACGTCCAACGCCACCACGGCGATCTTCCGATTAGAGAGACTGGGCATTGATCGAGGCGCCATGGCCGATACCCTTCGCGGGATTGTTGCACAGAAGCTCCTCAAAAAGCTCTGCCCCTACTGCAAAAAGGTGGTGCCCATCTCGGACAAAGAGGCGGATATGCTATCCCCCTTTACGGAAAGAATCCCCACGGAGGTGGCCCACCCCCAGGGATGTCTGAAGTGCGGTGAGACCGGCTACCAGGGACGGGAAGGCGTGTACGAGGTGATTGAATTTAATGCTGAAATAGCTGAAATGGTGCGTGAAAATGCCCCTATCCCTGAAATAAGGGCCTTCGCGGCCCAGGTGGATAACTTTCTGATAGGCAATCACGCAGTGGAAAAGGTCAGGAGCCTCACCCTGTCGCCTGTCGACGTCTATGAAAAGGTGCTGGTGGAAGAGGAAAGAATCAAAAAGCCGTCACCTAAGAAGACCGTTACAAAGGCCGTCCCGCCCAAGACCAAGACCCGCCCTTCCGTCCTTGTCGTTGACGATGATACGGACACCAGGAGGATCGTGGCCCATCTCCTCAAGAACAGGGGCTGTGACGTCACCGCCTCGGACGACGGCATTTCCGCCCTCATCAACCTGGCACAAAAACACTTCGATCTTATAATTTCGGACATCAACATGCCGAATCTCGACGGCTTCAAGCTCCTGGAGATGATTAATCAAAAGGGCATTAATACGCCTGTAATATTCCTGACCGGGAGGACCCGAGTGGAAGACGAAATGAGAGGTCTTAGCCTGGGGGCCATGGATTACCTCAAGAAACCCGTCAAAAAAGATGTATTCCTGTTGAGGGTAAAAAAAGTGTTAGCCAAGATTCAGGAAAGGAAGAAAAATTCCGCTGCCAGGCCCGACTCCCTTCTTCAGGCCTGAAGGGGGATTTCATGTTCTCATCTGTCCTTTTTCGCAGGATCTTTTTCCCCCTCTCCTCAATTCGCCGTTATTTCATATAGTTGAGAGTACGGCGAGACTTCTCCATATTATGTTTTTTCGATTCTCCCGAGAGTGGTGTAATAGGGTCAAGAAAACCCAAACCAGTCTCCCAGCCATATACTGCATCTGATTTTTAAATAGGGTATTTTTACCAAAAAAATAGGATATTCACCCCATTGTTTCTGTTTTCCCCGTGTATTATTTTGAAATAAATAGAATAACGAAGGATCTCGGCCTTTTGATAATAAAAGCCTGATCATGGAATAAAAGAAGATTGGAATATCTTTCGAGGATATCAAGGCCTGGCTTTCCAGATAGTATAAAAAAAAGACCAGGCTTAAAAAAATTGTTTATTAATCGCTTCTCGGGTGCGCGTGCATCTTTTCCCCAGGTCATATTCATTTACAAAAAAGGATATTTGCACCGGGGATGACAACGGCATTTGGGGAAGCCTTAATAACGGGCAGGGTCTCGATGACCCTGCCTTTTTTTGATATGTGATTTTCAATCACTTTGCTATACGTGACCGAAACCCTACCACTCATTCCGGGAAAAGTCCCTTGACACGGAACAGCATGTCATCTGGTACCTTATCTCCAGCTTAAGTTCCCTGGCATGGGCCAGGGCCTTTTCCGAAGGCAGGGCCATTCTATTCACGCCCGCATCCATGGCAAGGGTCTCCAGGCGTGTGTCACCCCTTTGGCGTGCGCAGCCCAGCCCTATTTCCAGGCCCGGCATCATAAGGCGGGCTTCAACAATGATATCGGCAACCTCCTCAGGCCTGGGGGTCTTGACGCCCCATAAGGGGGTCCCGGGAATCCTCATGAGGGATACGATGACCAGCCGTGAAACATCAAACCCGGAGATCATCTCGAGGGCCCTTTTCTCACCCCTCATTTCTCCAAAATAGAGGCCGCACACAACATGTGGGACTATCGGTATGCCGGCCCTTTCCAGGGAATCCATGGTATGGGCAATCCTCGATATCCCGAAATTCACATGGTAAATTTGCCGATAGGTCTCATCGTCGCCGATAATATCTATCAGGGCCTGATCGATTCCGGCTTCCTTTAGCCGGCGGGCGGTCGGGTAATCCAGGATGCCGCAGTGTACTGATATGTAAAGATCTGTTTTATCCTTTATTTCCCGGATGGCGGAAAAGAAATCTCCCCAGGGCAGCCTTCCCTCCCGGTCGCAACCCCCGCTTATAAGGATGCCGTGGTTTCCCTTATCTGACAGCATCATTGCCTTTTTTATCAAACCCTCGGGGGAATCGGCGGGGATCATTGGTTCAAGGGTGGTCGCCCTGCAATGCTCGCACTGGAGCTCACAGGCCCGGCCCGTTATGGACAGGGCAGGATATTTCCCTCTCAGGCCATGGTAGGAAAACATTCCGGGAAGATATACGGTAATGCGCCTGCCGAATCTCTTCCAGGATATCTCCCTTGCCTCTCTTATGTCATTATCAGAGTGAAATATGGTATGTTTATGTCCCTGCCAAGATGCGACAGACATATCCTCCTCCCCCCGGCCGGCCTGATATCCTACAATGTTCATACAGTGCGAATGAGACCGAGATCTTAGATTTAAAAAATAAGGCAGTGAAAGTAAAACACTTTTTGCGGGCACCAGTGTTGGAAAGTGATTATATAAATATTAATTCTGATAAACAACTTGACAAAGATGAGATATTGTGTATAATCCCCCCAAATTCAGCTTAACCCAATCCGCAATAGAACAAGCTCATGATTCTCTCTTGAAAAAGGGGGAGAGATGATCTTGATAAATCAATATAGTTCACAAATCCTTTCTTTAAAAATACCTATGGACGTGTTTCTTTTGAATTGCCTATGAACAGCGCCGGTCTCTTACGGCACGGGATTTGAGCATATAAGAGAAAGGAGCATCTATGGCTATAGGGACAATCCCGGAATTAATCAGTTCTATTTCGATCTTGATAGTGGCCGTGTTTGTTGTCCATATCTTGATTAAGCTGGGGAGGTTGATCGATAAATACAAGGAAGAGATCAACAGAAAGTAAACCATTAACTTATAGCCAATGAAAGGAGGAAGTGAGAATGGCAGAGATAATCAGTTCGGTACTTGGAAGCATTGGTGGTCTTTTGGTATACATAGGCGTCTTTGTCCTTCTGGTCAACATCGGAGCCGCAGTAAAGGCGATGGGAGAAAAACTGTAAAAAACGTCAAAGGGTAACATGACTTGTCCTGTTACCCTTTGATATATTCTGTTTCCACCGTTTTTACTGGAATCCGAAAAACCTAATTTTATCATTTTACCGTCTTGAGTCGATGCGGTTTAGAGGCGTCGATTCCGAGAACGTCTTGTTCTTTTTCTTTACGGCAAAGGAGAAGTTATGGATAAATTGGATAAATTCAATAACACCATTCTTGATCTGAGCCTTAACTGGAAATATATATTCTATTTCGTGGCCGGGATATATGTCCTGTCGACAATTATGTATATAGCCGTTGCCACCGGTTCCAGATGGGGTCTGGCGATTATTTCATGGGCTATTCTTGTATTAGTGGCCATTGTCATGACCATTGTCTTGAGGGAAAAGAAGGAATCTCCTTCAGCATCGGAAGGGCAGTCTTTCCAATAGGTTCCCGGATCCTGGGACAGGGGAACCATAAGGCCGGGTTCCTTCAGGCCGAGGTGTGTTGAAAATAGAATCCTCCCCCAATCACCTGAATATCAGTGATGAGGGGAGGATTTTTTTCATTCAGCCGCTATCGGATCGGTCCTATTCTCATTGTCCATGAGCCTGCCAAGGGATGAGAGATGGGCCTTCTCTTGCTCCGCTATATCAAAGAGTATGGATCTGGCTTTGTCATCAACGATCTTTTGTGAATATCTCATGTAGAGGTCCAGGGCCTGTGTTTCCAGCATCATGGCAATATCAAGGAGGCCCGGTATTGTCAGCATCGCCTCCCGGTTTTTGGAAATGAATTCCTCAGTGGTGAAACCGCCCTCCATGACATCGGACACTATCTTGGACTCAAAGGTCTCCCGGTCCGGCACGGACTGATTAAGATCGAGATAGATATTAAAGAGTCTCTCTTTATGTTTCCCCTCAATCACTGACAATTTGACAAAGAGCTCCCTCACTTCCCTCTTATCCACTGCCCCTGCCATTGTCTGATAAAAACCTCCAAGGCCATGTTCCATCCCGTAGGCTATAATCACTATCTCCTCGGGTGACTCATCCCCCTTCAACACAAGCATGCCCGTATCCGTGGGTCCGGCGGCTGTGAGACCCTGCCAGGCGTTGATCCCCCCCTTGAGATTGTAGATATCCTTGAAGCCCTCTCCCTCCAACAACTGGGCAGCGGCACGGCTGCGCTTTCCGGAGGCTCAGTAGGCGATTACCGGTTTTTTGGGATCCAACTCCTTGAGACGATTCGGGAGTTCAGGAAGGGGAATGATTTTAGCCCCGGGGATACGGGACTTTTCGTATTCACCAGGTTGCCTCACGTCCAGGAGGGTAAAACTCCCCTCCCTGTGATTTGCCATATAGGACCTTGCCTCCCCCGTCTCCATGGACTTGACAGGCTTTAGAAACTGTCTCCATTTCATTTTATTTTGCCTCCCTTGCCGGGTCCGATCAAACCCTCGGTACTGGCAGGTAATGGGAAAGGGGAGATGATTATTTTCCTTCTATGTTGGCCCTGAGCTGCGCAATCTGGAGACCCAGGGAGATACACTGCTTTCCATCCATACACCCGTCGGCATCCTCCGGCTCAAGGTAGGTGTTCAGCTCGTGCTCATCCTTCTTTAGATCCACAACCCAGGCGTTCTTCTCCTTATCCCATTCCACATCAATATCGATACCGCATTCCCCGATTTCCGGGTATATAGACCGTATTTTATCACACAGCTCCGCTTTGTCATGCATATACATATCCTCCTTCTATATAAAATTAAATCCCCCGGTAAGTATCCGGTCCTTTATCCTGGAAACATCCAGTTTTTCTGACATGGCCCTGGTGATCTTATTGAAGCCCTTTGTGTCACCTAACATGATGCAGCCGATAATCCTGTCATTATCTATTACAATTTTTTTGTAGATATCGCCCTTCGACTCCACCCTGGATTCGTACCTGTTTTCCGCGTCCACCTCGCCCGCAGAGGCCAGGTCGATTCCAACCACTTTCAGGCTGTTTGCCATGGTGGTGCCCTCATATATCCTGTCGCCCCCGGCCATGTTTATTCCGGCTATCTTCCCCTGCTCCATGGCGGCCGGCCAGATGCCATAGACAATCCCCTTGAACTCAACCACGTCGCCTGCCGCATAGACGTCGGGCCGGCTTGTCATGAGCCTTTCATTCACCTTTACGCCTTTATCGGATTCAATATCCAAGAATCCCGCGATTTCCATGTTGGGCCGCACACCGGCCGAAATAACGACCATATCCGCCGGCAGCCGCTCCCCTCCATCAAGACGAACAGCCTTTAGGGCATCATCTCCCTCTATCTCTTCCGTCTTGGCCCCGAGCCTGAAGGAGAATCCCATACCTTCCATAATTGTCTGGAGCCTCTTTGCCCCGTCCACGTCCAGCTGCCTCGGCAGGAGCCTTGGAAAAAACTCCACGACCATCACCTCTTTTCCCAGCTTGCGGAAGGCGTTCCCTGATTCCAGGCCGAGGAGACCACCTCCGATAAGGACGACCCTGTCGATATCCCTTGCATGATCGATTATTTTCCTCGCGTCCCTCAGATCACGCAGGGAGAAGACCCCTTTCCTGTCCGATCCCTTTATGGGCGGAACAAATGAATGACTCCCCGTTGCTATCAGGAGACGGTCGTAGGACAATCTTTTATCGTCTCTGGTCGTTAGGACCTTTTCCCCGGAAAGGGCGCCCGCTACAGGGGTCCTGAGCACCAGGTCAATATTCATTTCCCCGTACCACTCTTCCTTTTTCGCGAGCAGTTCCTTCTCGCCGATGTCCCCGGAGATGTATTCGTTGAGTCTTATCCTGTAGTAGAAGGGGAGGTCCTCATCGGAAACGATCGTAATCTTTCCTTCCTTATCAATTTCACGTATATTTTCCGCGGCGGTCGTGCCCGCGACGCCATTTCCAATGATCAGATAATCTGTCATGCTTAGGGATCCTTTCTGATGGAGATAAAGGGCAGGGCGTCTATTTTTTTGTCTTCGCTTTTTTATTCGCGCCCTTTTTCCCTTCCGTCTCCTCGTTGTTTTCTTTCCCGAATTTGCTGAGGCCCTCGGCCAACCCTTTTAACCTTTCATTGACCAGGTAATTGATCGTATCCTTTGGATATGTCCCGTCCGGTTTCGCCTTCCCCGCCTTTTTATCGGTCAGGATCTCGATTCCCTCATCTATGGTCTTTACGGAGTAGAGGTGGAAGTCACCTTTCTTTATGGCCTCCACCACGTCCTTACGCAGCATCAGGTCCTTTACGTTGGTTTCGGGAATCATGACGCCCTGTTTGCCCGTCAGGTCCAGCTTCACGCAGCAATCATAGAACCCCTCGACTTTTTCATTGACCCCCCCGATGGCCTGGACTTCACCCTTCTGATTTATGGATCCGGTCACCGCTATATTCTGCTTGATTGGAACGGCGGAGAGGCTGGATAAGAGGGCGTAGATCTCCGTTGAGGAGGCGCTGTCCCCGTCCACGCCCCCGTAGGATTGTTCAAAGGCGATGCTTGCGCTTATGGTCAGGGGCTTATCCTGGGCATATTTTTCCCTGAGATAGCCGCTCAAGATCAGGACCCCTTTGTTGTGGGTGTTGCCCGACATGTCGGCCTCCCTCTCGATATTGATAATTCCCGCCCGGCCCATGGATGTGGAGGCCGTGATCCGGGATGGTTTCCCGAACATGTGGTCTCCCAGGCTGTAGACGGCGAGGCCATTGACCTGGCCTACAACCTCCCCGTCCACATCGATCATCAGGGTCCCCCTGTCTATCATCTCCTGTATGTGTTCTTCAACCATGTTTGACCGGTAAATCCTGGCATCAATGGCCTTGTCCACGTCCTCGGCCGCTACCTTTGACGCCTCTCTCTGGCCTGCCCAGAAGTCCGACTCACGAATTACATCGGTCAGGGCTGGAAAACTGGTGGATATCTTTTCCTGCCTCCCGGTCATCCTGACGGCCTGCTCAACGAGCGCGGCCACGGCCGTATTGTCAAAGGGCCGCAGATTATCTTCATCGGTCTGCATCTTGATAAACTCTGCAAACTTGACTATGGACTCATCGGTCCTGTCCATGGAATTATCGAAATCCGCCCTCACCTTGAAGATCTTCCGCGTGTCCTCGTCATAGGCCATAAGCATATGGTAGAGATAGGAATTTGAGATGACGACCACCTTGGCGTCCATCTCGATGGGCTCGGGTTTGAGGCCGGTTGTAGTGAACAGGTAGAAGGGATCGTAGGTCTCGATCTCCATTTTCCTGGTCTTCAGGAATCTCTTCAGGGCAGGCCATACGCCGGGCTCCATGGCCGCATCAAGGAGATTCAGGACCAGGTAACCTCCATTGGCCTTGATAAGGGATCCGGCCTTGATCTTGCTGTAATCCGTTCTCCATATGCCGCTCCGGTCAACGACCCTCTCGATGCTTCCGAAAAGATTGCGGTAGGTGGGGTAGGATTCAATGATAACAGGTGGACCCTTCTGGTCCGTGTTATCCACCAGGAGGTTAACCATGTAGGGCTGAAAGGGGTCGCCTTGAGGCATGGCGAAGGGCAGGCCTGGAAAGGCCTCAGGGGTCTGGCTTGTAAAGTTTTGCAGATTTTCGCCCATATCCTCCAGCATATCATCGAAATAATTTTTAATCTTTTCGCCCTCATATTTCTTCTTCAAGGGCTCAAGCAGCTCCGTGGCCATTCGCATGAACAGCAGGCGATCCATCTCCTCCGTGCTGGCCTGGATCTCCCTCTGGAGATCCCTCAACTCGAGAAATATCTGATCTATCTCCTGTCTCAAGGCTGCATGCTTTTTTTTCATCTCTTCAAACTCTTCTTTCGGGAACCTTCCTTTTTCGACCATTTCCTCCACCTGGTCGATATGCACGGGGTTCCCGTCCACAAGAGGCATGACTTCCGGCCTTTTTATCTGACCGATCTGCACATCCACCAGTGCGAATCCCTCGTCCCTTACCCGCTTATCGAGCTCCTTGAAGAATCCCTTTCCCTTTTTCTCATACTCCTCCATTATCTCTTTTTTTCTGTTGATATAATCCTGTCCCTCGAAGAGCCTCGGGACCTCTTTTTTAAGGGTTTCAATAAAATCTCGGATATCTTTTTTGAATTTTCTTCCAAGCCCGGCATTTAACCTCAGAAGGACAGGGGCTTCGGTATTTTTAAAATTGTTGATATAACAGAGGTCATCCGGGGCTTTGCCATCCTTCCTGGACATCTCTTCAAGCAGTTTACTCACGGTGGATAATCTTCCCGTCCCTGAAATACCCGTTACAAAGATATTATAACCCTCCTTATTCATGCCAGCCCCGAACCGAAAGGCGTCCACCCCCCGTTTCTGGCCGATTATATCCTTTAAGGGCTTTATGTCTTCGGTGGATTTAAAGGGGAGCGTGGCCGGATCGAGCCTCCATCTCAGATTATCTACAGGGATTTCTTTACCGGTCCTTTTCTTGGGCATTTATGACCTCCTCAATTTTTGCTGGGTTCCATAACTTGTTCCTTGAGAGGATGCTACTCCTCTTTCCTTGATTGCGGAGGGAAAATGTTCACCTCGGTTTCAACTTCAGGACCCTTGTTGTCTCGGGGGCGCATTTCGGCATCACGATCTTTAATACCCCGCTTTCATAGGCGGCCTTGACCTTATCGATTTCCACCCGGCAGGGAAGCTGAACCGTGCGGGAGAAGGAGCCGTATCTCCTCTCGGTCCTGTGATATTTGTCGCCTTCACGGACTATCTCCTGTTTCGTATCTCCGCTGATGGTGATCGTGTTATTCGCGATAACGATCTCCAGGTCCTCAGGATTTACGCCCGGAATCTCCGCCTTGAGGATAAGGTCGTCCTTGGTCTCACTCATATCGATAAAGGGGGCTCCCCTCATGATTCTGGGGGCTGCGGGCAGACCGAACTCGCCGAACATCCGGTCAAACATGCGATCGATATCCTTTTTTAATCTGCTTATATGCTGGTCCTTCCATACTATTAAACCCGGCATAATCAATCCTCCTTTTTCCAGTATGGATTTACAAGGTCTTCAAAAATAGCAAGGGCGGCTTCAGAGCCCTGGCCGGCTGCAGTAACGATCTGTTTAAACCCTCCTTCAACATCACCGGCGGAATAGATCCCAGGGATATTTGTCCTGTGTTTGGGGTCGCGTTTGATGTACCCTTCAGGGGTCAACTCGACTCCCGTTTTCTTTGCCAGCTCAACCGTGGGGCTGTAGCCCACGGCGATGAAAACTCCGTCCACAGGCATACTGGTGGTCTCCCCTGTCTTGTTATTATGGATCTCTACCTCTTCAACCCGTTCCTTTCCTTTTATCTCCTTTATCTCCGTGTTGAAAAGGACAGGGATATTATTGACGGTCAGATTCCTGGTCAGCTGCTCCTGGGCCCTGAGGACGTCTTTTCTGTGGACAAGGGTGACGTCAACGCCCAGGTGATGGAGGTGGAGCGCCTCCGTGACAGCACTGTCGCCTCCGCCGGCCATGAGGACCTTCTTGCCCTTGAAAAGGGGGCCGTCGCAGGTGCCGCAATAGCTGACCCCGTGTCCGGCGAGGCGGGACTCACCTTTGACGTTCAGTCGTTTATGCTCGGCACCTGTCGCGAGGAGCACTGTTTTGCCGCTGAAGCGCCTCCTGTTTGTCATGACAATGATAGGCTCGCCCGGCTGGATCTCCATCACCTCTTCGCCCGGGAAGATCTTCACATACTCGAGGGCATGGGTAACCATAAGGTCCACAAGGGCCTTTCCGCCGATCTGGGTGATGCCCGGATAATTTTCGACGATGGGGGTGTTCGCCACCTGGCCGCCAAGGGCGTCACGCTCTATGATGACCGTTCTCAGGCCGCTCCGCGCCCCATATATCCCGGCAGTCAGGCCGGCCGGCCCCCCCCCCACTATTACCAGGTCGGCCTCCACTTCTTTGGCGTTGCTCTCCGGGATATAGACCGTCTGCTGCTCCATCTCTTTCAGAGAGAGCATGAACAGCTCCTCAGATTGTGCTCCCATGGCAATCAGTTTCTCGTTTGCAAAAGTCTGGGGAACGCTCTGGGCGGAATATTTATCCGCCAGTTCGGGATTGGCCTGTATGTCGATAATCTCCAGGGAGACCAGGTCAGGTCTCTGGATAGCCGCCTTCAGGCCGTTTACGGCCTGCTGGGGGCAGTAGGGGCAGGTGGGGCTCACGAATATCTTGACGCTGCGGGGCGATTGGATGCTTTGGAGGATCTTCATGGAATCATCGCTCATCTTCGTGTTGCCGTATCCGATCATGATGACGGCTTCCAAAAAGGTCCTGGCCTCTTCCCCGAGGGGGGCCCCGTACCACCTGATGTTGAGGTGCCCGGGATCAAAGAGGAGGGTGGGGGAGTACTCCGCCTTCCATTCTCTGGCCTTTTTATGGTCCAGGTCAAATTCAAGCAGGCTCACTTTCGTGGTCAATTCCCTGATGGTGCGGATAAACTGTCTTGCGGCCTGGCTGTAGACGTCATTCTGGCCCGTGCTTGTGAAAAGGAGGAGCGGTATGTCATTGGTGATTTTCTCAAATACGGCCCTCATCTGGTCCTGAAATTCCTCCAATTCATTCTGCTTGGGATCCTTTTCCCTTTTTTTACGACCAAACATTCAAACCTCCGGGATTATTAACTGATGGTTCCCTTTTTATTCCATGGACTGCAAATGATCCGAGCCTTATTCGCATATATTATTTTAACACTACTCCTCCGGTTATGCCAAGTGTAAACTGGCATTCCATGGGCTGCCGGTTGACATGAAGGAAGGCACTCACCGGCTGATCCCCATCAATCAGCGGGGTTATGAAAGGGATATAAGGTACCGTGTTTCTCTTCAAGTGGATATCTACCTGCTTAATAGCAAATGAGCAAATAGAATAGTGGCGTAAGGCCTCGGGCTCAGGGCGCAAGGGATGTTTCACCTAGAGAAAGCGTTCCGGGGGCCGCCTCTCGGGGACAAATTGATGGGGTATCTTGCCCTCATTCCATTCTTTTGAGACGTACAGATTGCAATAGCAGCTCCCGTATTCCTTCACATCAGGTTCCCTGTAGGCGCAGGGGCATGTTATATCCTTGTCCTTTTCCCTGTCCCCTGATGACAGCCTGCAGGGGCAGCACATGTAGCCATAACGTTCCTTATTAAAGAGAAGGCCTTCAAGTAGCTTAAAGACCAAGTCCTTGTCCCTGTTGAAGTAGTAGCCCTTAGGTTCCTGGACCTTTTTTAACATCTCGTAGAGTTCATTCGGGTCTTTCATAATCCAAGCGCCTCCTTTATCTCGTCTTCCTTAAAGCCAACAATGACCTTGTCTCCGATGATAATGGTGGGAAATGAACAGCGGGGATTTATCTTCCTAACGTCTTCGAGAATGGCCTTTCTTTCATCTCCCTCAAGCAGGTCCACATCCGTGAATTCATACTTCACATTACAATCATTGAGAAATTTCTTCGTGGCCCTGCAATGACCACAGGTGCTCAGCGTATACATCTTTACTCCGGGTTCTTCTGTCATAAGTCATCTCCTCCCTAATCGGTAATTTTCACAAATAGGCCCAACTCTCAGCAATATCTACTTAGATTATCGCATATTGGATAAAGACCATGGCCAAAGGACATGCCCCTGTTTTAATTCCGTAAGGATTTACTGAAGTAGGTGCTGTGTTTCTCTTCAAGGGGATATCTTTTTGAAATTCCACCAGGCATCGCTATGACCAAATATTTGGTGTCCATATAAAAACCTCTTGGGAATCTCCTCCAAACTTGGCAGACACCAAATATTTGGTCATTTGCAACCAGGCAGGTAGATATTCCCTTGAAGAGAAACATAGTACCGGATCTCCTCCTAAGGCGTATATAAGACCTGGGCCTGGGTCCTTATACTATTTTGCAAATATCATCATTATCACACTATTTGTGCACATTAATCAGAAATTTCAGGTAATCAATCATATCCTGTATATTTTTGGACATATACCAGCGCCCGTTGGCGAAGACGCCATAGTCAGCCCCTGCCATTGCGGAGGCGAATCGCGTGGAATTAGCGTAAAACAGCCACTGTTCCACCCACTTTTTCTCTATTGCCTCATTGAAGATACTGTCTTTCCGGTCGAGTCCCCGTGCGACCCCCTGATCCCAGGCCGTGATGAGGATCTTTGTGGAGGAGAGCGTCATCTCGTTTGTGGTCTTAAGGGTATTTTCAAGCCTCTTGAAATGCCCTTCAACCCATTCGGAGCTGTGGCATGACAGGCAGACCCCTTCCATGGACTCTTGCCTCTTTTCCTGCTCATCCTTATCGATCAGATATTTATCTGCGGGCTCACCGGTCAGTTCCGTGGGGAGGGGCAGGCCGGCCCCGTTACGGATTATAGAGGTGTCCGCGGATTTCGGATGGGCATGGGCATATATACCGAACAACCTCCAGGGGAGACGGTCGTTTACCCGGTGTGTGCGCTTCGCTATGACTTTGCCGTCTTCCGAAGCGAGAAGGCTGATATGGCAGACAGCACAGGTGGGCGCGGTAAAATCCCTCGCCAGGGTCCAGGGAACGGCCTTGAAGTTCCATTCTTCACCCAGGGACCGGAAGATGTTACCGTGTTTGCTGACACTGTACACGCCATAGGCGGGCACATCCGGCCCCTTGTGGCACTCTGAGCAGGTATAGGATTTTCTTGCCATCTCAAGGGAAAACTGGTGCCGGCTGTGGCAGGCGGTGCATGATCCCCTGGTCCCGTCCGGATTGATCCTGCCCACACCCTGATTTGGCCAGCCGGAGAGTTCGGGGAAGGACATCGCTCCAGCGTCGGTCTCCCGGGTGCGCATGCCCTTGACCTGAATCTCCGTCCCGTGACAGAAGAGACACGAATCCGCATCGGTTTCACTGTCGGGCGGTGTGTTGATAATCTCCATATCTTTAAAGGTCTGGAGACCATTTATCGAGTCCATAAGGGAGCGGTAGAGCGGATTCTTCTGTAGGTTGCCGTTGGCCTGGGACATCAGGTTCTCCCCATACTCCTTGACCTCGACGGGGTGGCACGTTGCGCAGTCCCCGGGCGTTACAACCGCATGGACCTGATAGTCGACGTGTTCGAAGGTATCTTTGTGCTCTTCCGGGCTCATGGTGTGACATTCGGCGCAACCAACCGCTACCCCGGAGAGGGATTCAGGAATTTTATCCGCCGAGACCAGTCTGCCGAGGCCCTCCTTTTTTTCTGCCTGGGCCGGAGTCCTTTTGGCGTGGGAGCTTTTTCTCCACTCCTCAACTATGCCCGGATGCAGGGATGCGTGGCATTCAATACAGGTCTCAGTGTCTTCACTGACGGGCGGAAGGTCTTCACAAAGGCATAAACTGGCGGAAAAAAGGATGATCGGAATTGTAAATCCCAGGCACTTAATAGGGCGACTCTTTTCCATTTCCACCTCCCGGATTCAATCTCTTCAGGGCGTCTGTTGCGAGATCCTTTACAGGTCGCCTGATTAATTTAAGATCCAGATAGATATCGATCAGATTTTCATCCATCGCCAGTTGCTCAAGCCCCGGGCAGGCTTCCTTGGCCCCAAGCAGGCCAAGGACCCATGCCGCAAGCCCCCTCACAAAGGCATCACCGGAATTCAGGTAGGGCATGATGTATTGAGCGGCGTCGGGAAAAATGCCGGGCCTTGCCCGGGCGAGTCTTCCAATCGCCCAGATCACCCCCCGCTGCATGAATTCATGCTCCTGGTAATTGCCGTCCACCCTGGCATATGACAGGAGAATGGGGGAATACTCCCCGGCAAGGGATTCATTCAGGGCCAGTATCTCTCCCATGGCCTCGGCCGAGCCCCAGCCAATTCCACCGGATTCCTCATTCAGATTCCACATGAGCCGTCGGATTACCACCCGGGCCGATTCCATATCCTCCCTCGCAAGTCTTGACGCGACCACCCCGAAGGCGGTAACCGCGTTCCACTTTATTACAGGATCTTCATTATACAGGAAAGTAAAGAGGGAATTAATCACCTGGCCCGTGGGGGCCTGTGACAATTCCTCCAAAGCCGGCTCAATATCGGGTAATTTCAAGAGTTCTTTTATCTTTTTTTTCAGAGACCTGGTTGATATCCGTTTCCTTGTCAAAGTCTTTTCCTGGTCAAGATACTTTATCCCAGGTTATACAATCGGCGGGACACATCGCAATGGCTTCAAGGATTTCTTCCTCCGGGTAATCAGGAAGATCAAGGACCTCGATGCAGCCTGTTTCGCTGTTTCTTTGAAATACCTCGGGGCATATTTCCATACATGACCCGCAATCGGTGCATTCGCCGAGATCAATTACAGGCACCCTGATTTTGTTCCCCGGTTTTTTTTCCAATTCATGTACTGTCCATAGGTAAAGCCCGTCCCCAGTCCGGAGCCACTCTTTTTAGGCCCGCCACTCCGGCACAGGCGGCATCGATTCTTATTGCACATCTGGCAAAAGTGGCAGTCAGGGCATTTATTTTCTTTTTCACCGGCACGGGGCAACGATCGCTCTTTTAACAGGGAGGGCATGCCTCCATCGTATTTATTTCGGCAATCCCTCAGCGATCCTTGCGCCAAGCTCATAACAGGCCTCAATGCCCTTTTCGTCGGGCACGTACTGTATTTTAACGCCGGGATGGACGACGTCGAATTTCATCTCTTCCAGTTCTTTATTGATTATCTTGACGGATTCGCCGCTCCACCCATAGGAACCGAATGCCGCGGCGATCTTGTTTTTCGGCTTCAGACCCTTCATATAGGTCAGAAAATCAGCAACCGTGGGAAAGAGACCGTTGTTCAGGGTCGGAGACCCCACGATTATGGCGCCGGCGTCCAGGATTTCAGTGATAACGTCACTCCTGTTCCATTTACGGAGGTGCATGGGTTTGGCGTCCACTCCCGCCTGTCCCAGGGCCTCGACAATGGCCTCCGCCATGGCCTCGGTGCTGTGCCACATGCTGTCATAGACGACCACGGCCTTTCTCTTCGGCTCCTGCCTGCTCCACTCCACGTAGGCGTTTATGATCCTGCCCGGATCTTTCCTCCATATAATGCCGTGATCAGGACAGACCATATCCAGGGGAAGATTCATCTCAGTGACCTTGTCCACTAATTTGAGTATTAGTGGTGCATAAAGGAGAAGGATGTTGGCGAAATATTTCCGCGCGTGGGGCATTATGGCATCACCGATCTGGTCATCAAACCTTTCAAGCCCCGCGTAATGCTGCCCGAATGCGTCGCTTGAAAAGAGGATCCTGTCTTCAATGGCATAGGTAAACATGCTGTCCGGCCAATGAAGCATCCTGGTCTCCATGAAGGTGAGAGTCCTTTTCCCAAGGCTCAAGGTCCCGCCGTCCTCCAGGGGCCGGTAATCCCATCTGTTCGGGAAATGCATGGAAAGGTTTTTATGGCCCACCTTGGAGCAATATAGGGGCTTATCCTCCCCTACCCTGTGCATTACCCTCGGCAGGCCCCCTGAGTGGTCCATCTCCGTGTGGTTGCTGATGACATAGTCTATCTTTTTGGGGTCCACGATCCGGCTGATGTTATGGATAAGATCGTCCGCAAATTCCTTCTTCACGGTATCGATCAGGGTTATCTTTTCATCCATAATGAGATAGGCGTTATAGGTGCTGCCTTGATAGGTGGAGTAGCCGTGAAAATCCCTGATGTTCCAATCAATAACCCCTACGGAGTATATCCCCTCGGCGATCTCTATCGGTTTCATAAATCGTCCCTCCCTTTTTGTATAAATCATTGAGAAGCCCGGGACATAAAACGGGCGGACTATTAAGGTCAGTACCGGTGATATTCACCATGGGCCTGCCACGGCCCTATCACCGGCTTGCGGACAGAAACCTTAGACCTTCTCGAACTGATCCTTTGACGCCCCGCAGACAGGGCAGGTCCAGTCGTCAGGAAGCTCCTCAAAGGGAGTCCCCGGATCAATACCGTTGTCAGGGTCGCCCTCTTCCGGGTCATAGACATAACCGCATACCGTGCATTCATACTTATCCATTGTCGTCCTCCTTTTATAGTTGGCTTCTATACCAGAAGATTATGCAGATTACCGTCACAACTTCAACTGTTATATCATCTTAGGCGGCCTCAAGTTTTTGCCTGTCGGCCATATCCATGAGGACCCTCTCCCTGGCCTTGTCAATGCCGAGGGCCTTTCTCTTTTTATCGATGTGATCAATCATCATGCGGGCCATTTCATAGGGGTCCCTGGTGAATCCCCATTTTCCGAATCCCATCCCCTCAAGGCCTTCGAAGAGGAGCTTATGGAATTTGGTCTCTTCTATGATGGGATAGGTAACGCCAAAGACCGTAAAGACCCCTGAGGCGACAAAATAATGGCCTATTGAAATGGCCTTTTCACTCATCCACTCAGGCGCAGCGCCCGCCACAGGGAGGTCCGCGATGCTCTCACCCAGGCCCCCGACGCGCACCATCTCGGCGCAGGCGATAAGGATCCGGCTGTTATCGACACAGGAGCCAAAGCCCAGGACTGGAGGCATGCCGACCGTCTCGCAGACTTCACTCAGGCCGGGACCTGCAAGATGAGCTGCCTCCGGTGTATAGAGCCCCGCCTTTGCAAGGGCGATCTGGGAGCAACCCGTCTGGACCACAAGCACATCATTCTTGATAAGCTCCTTGACCAGTTCCACATGGACCCAGTCCTGCCTTACCCTCGGGTTTGTGCAGCCCACGACACCTGCGACGCCCCTGATTCTCCCGTTGATAATGTTGTCATTGAGGGGGGTGTATGACGCCCTGAAGGTCCCTCCAAGCATGTAATTGATGTACTCGTGAGAGAAACCGTGAATCCCGACGTTCCTGATGTTTGGGATCTCCACTGGCATGCTGCGGTTCTTGAATCTCACAATGGCATTTTCCACAATGGCGTCCGTGCATTCCCTTGCCCTGTCTTCGTGGAACTGAATGTGCTCCACACCCTCTATCCGGCATCTCGGGTTGGTTGTGAAGAGTTTTGTCCCGTAGCAGGCGGCCACCTTGCCCAGGCCCTGCTTGATGCACTGGACATCCACTCCCATGGCATCAACGGCGCCCGTCACCAGGATCGCTTCCGTGGACATGAAGTTGCCTGCGTGGGGTATACCGTGGCGGGAGATCATCTCGGCCCCGGAACAGCACATCCCAACCAGGTTGATTCCTTCGGCCCCCGCGTCCTTGGCCGCCTGGATAAGGCTGGGGTCATTTACCGAATCAAGCATGGACTCAAAGAGATTGGGTTCATGCCCGTGGATTATTACATTGACCTGGTCCTCTTTGAGACATCCCATGTTGACATCGGCCCTGACGGGGGTGGGAGTCCCGAAGAGTATGTCGGATATCTCCGTGGCCACCATGGAGCCCCCCCAGCCGTCCGCAAGGGCCGTGCGGCTGCACTGTTGGGTTATGTTCTCATAGTGCTGATCCACTCCCATGTGGGTCCTGTGCATGAGCTCCATGATCTCTCTCATGGCCCCCCGGGGGACCACCCCGTGCTTTCTCCAGGTCTCCAGGGTCTTTTGGGGAACCCTTTTGGCAAAGGGAATCTCCCCTTCCACCTGGGTGTAGGTCCTTTCAAGCTCTTTATAGAGATCCTCGGCGATGTCCTTGGTTTCTCTCCCGTCCACTTCGATCCCGATCTCCCTGGCCACCTCCTCAAGCTTGAAGGTGTCCTTAATCTCGTAGTCCTTTATGTGTCCGGTCACCACTTCCCTGAATAGATCAAGCATGCTCATCCCGTGATCCGTGTGGGCCGCGGCGCCGCTCGCGACCATCCTGGCGAAGTTTCTCGCCTGAATCGTATCAATGGTCGCCCCGCAGACGCCCACCTTGCCGTAGGGATCCCTTGAATTTAACCGGCATGGGCCCATGGAGCAGTGCTTGCAACAGGCGGAATCCGCCCCAATCGGACAGGCCTTCATGCTGGCCGCCCTGTGAAAAGCCGTTTCCACCCCGTCCCTTTCAGCTTTCCTCAGCATCATGGCCGTGGCGTCGCAACTCGTGGCTTCCCGGATGTTTAGTTTAAGTTCGGCTTTTTCCTTGTCTTTAATCTCTTTTTCCATATTAGCTATTCTCCTTAAAGGGATTTCATATCCCCATTATTTCAGCGTCCCGCGACTGCTTGATCAACCCATGCCCCTACCCCTGATCAGGGGGCCCTTCCCCGGACAAGGCAGCGGGTTGTCAAGGCTATTCTGAGGACCCAAGGTTAAAGATGTTGGTCAATTAAATCGCTCTCTTCCAAAAGGCGACCACTCCGTCGTCGCCGAAGAACAACTGTACCAGCTCCCAGCCCTGGGAACCCCTGCTGTTGAGGATTTCTCCCATGGCCTTTAGCTGATCGGCCGGCACCTGGTCCATCTTGCATTCTCCCTGTTCATTGCAGAAATAGACGAGCTTCCTGAACTCGCCTGAAGGATGTTTTGTGATCTCGTATTCAAATTTTTCCATAAAATCTCCTGCCTGTTTCACCCGCAGACGCGGTCTTTACAAATTGGGGCCTGATTTGAACAGCGGGCAAAGCATTGATGCGTCTCCAGGTAAAAGACGGATCAGGCCCCGGTCTCCAGGGAGCATTTTGTAAAGTCTATTTTCTTGCCGCAGCCGGAGCAGACATGCTCCCTGTTAAACTCGTCGGAAAAGATCTCCTTCTCCTTCCCGCAATTGGGGCAATTGCAGACAAAAGACTTCAGATTCTTCAATTCCTGAAAACCAGGGCAATGTTGCGGTGTCGTCATCATAGACCTCCTTTTGAGATTTCATCATTTTGGAAACCCGGCCTCAAGGGCTATTTTTGGGGCCGGATTAACTCAATTTTTTGCCAATATCGCGGCCATAATCCTGAGCCATCTTGGTTCCGCCCCCCAGGGAAGAGGATTTCAGGTTTAAAGGACCGCTTACCATATCCATCTTATATACGTTTTTCATGGTATCAAAAATACGACCCGGGGCCTCACCGCTCCATCCAAAGGCGCCGAAGGCGCCACCGGCCTTTCCCTCGAGGTTGACCTTCTCGGCAAGAAAGAGCATGGTCTTCATGCTCTGCATCATCTCCCCGTGATAGGTGGCTGATCCGAAGACATAACCGTCATAACCTTCCAGATCCGCCTCCTTTTTAACCTCCGTGACATTAAGGACTTTTGCCTCCGCTCCGGTGAAGCGGATGCCCTCTGAGATGAGTCTGGCAATACCCTCCGTCTCGCCGCTCCTCGTGGCGTACACTATCAGCACCTTTGCCATGATGTTCCTCCTGATAAACGATTATTCCCCTTCCACTTCCTCGAGGGTCCCCTTATGCTTGGTGCCGCAAAGGGGACAGAGAATATCTATCTCCTTTTCGTCTCCGATAAATTTTTCCTTCAGGGCCTCAGGGCTGATATGACTGATGCTTCCGCAGGCGCAAGCCGGGCATTCGGCCCTTACCCTGTACTTTCTTTCGGACATGATCTAACCTCCTTAACTCTTCCACAGGCCGTGCACGTTACAGTATTCACGGGCCGTCACATCGCCCTCCTTGATGTTAAAGAGGGCCTCCGGGGCCTCACCGGGGTTCAGGAACTGACGGTATGCCTTTCCGTCCTTTATTATCTCCACCCATTCGATGTAGTGCTTTTCCTCCATGGGATGGGCCACGCTCCCGACCTTGACCTTGAGGCCGTCGGCCGTCTTTTCAACAACAGGCACATGCTTTTCCTTGGCGGCGTCCACGGTGTTTTCCTTGAAGAGCTTCATGGGCTGACCGCAGCAGACCAGCTCTCCCTTACCGCCATGAACCACCTCCACGATGTTTCCGCATAATTCGCATTTGTAAATCTCTAACTTTTTGGCCATTTTTATCCCTCCTGTGAATTTTATGGATTTTAATCACCCTTAAATTAATTTCTTAACCGCCTCCATCACCTTGTCATAGTCAGGCTCACTGGTTAATTCCCTTACCATCTGGATATAGCGGATAATACCTTCCCCATCCACTATAAAGATGCACCTGGCCAATAACCGCAGCTCCTTTATGAGTACCCCGAAATTCATGCCAAAGGAGGCCTCCCGGTGATCGGACAGGGTAATGACCTTATCCACGCCCGCCGCCCCGCACCACCTCTTTTGGGCAAAAGGCAGGTCCATGCTGATGGTGAGAACAACCACATCGCTGCCAAGGCCTTCCGCCTCCTTGTTAAATCTCCGGGTCTCCATATCACAAACGGGGGTGTCAAGGGATGGGACTGAAGAGATGATGCATGTTTTGCCTTTAAAAGAAGAGAACTTGACAGGTGAGAGATCATTGGAAAGGACTTCAAAATCGGGCGCCCTGTCTCCTGCCCTGAGTTCCTTTCCCATGAGGGTCAGGGGATCGCCCTTCATGGTTATTATTCCGGTGCGTTCATCCATTTTATCCCTCCTTGATTTTCGCGGGCCCATAATATCCTTTACAGGGACTTATAGGGCCGTACCGGGCATGATAGGGGTTAATAATTAAAACACGGGCCACATTCTAAAGAAGATAATTACTATATCGGTTTATTCAATAGTTTTCACCCAGGAGCTCAAAATGATCCCTGGGATGGGCACAGGCCGGACACTCCTTGGGGGCCTCCTTTCCCGTATGAAGATATCCGCAATTCCGGCAGCGCCACACGACCTCTTTATCCCTCTTGAAGACACGGCCGGCCTCGATGTTGGCGGAAAGGGCGTTATAGCGCTTTTCGTGCTGCTTCTCCGCCACGGCGATAGATCGAAAAACCGCTGCAATGGTATTAAAGCCCTCTTCATCAGCCACCTTGGCAAATCCGGGATACATCTCCGAATGTTCATATTTTTCGCCGGCCGCGGCCGCCTTGAGATTTTCAAGGGTGCTTCCTATGACGCCTGCAGGAAAAGCGGCAGAAATCTCGACATCTCCTCCTTCAAGGAATTTAAAGAGCCTCTTTGCGTGTTCTTTTTCCTGGTTTGCAGTCTCTTCGAAGATTGATGAGATCTGGACAAAACCTTCTTTTTTAGCCTGGCTCGCGAAATAGGTATAACGATTTCGAGCCTGCGATTCACCTGAAAACGCCGTTAGAATGTTTTTCTCGGTTTGACTGCCCTTTAAATTACTCATCATCTTTCCTCCTTTTTTTCTCATTTGACTGGCTTTCTTCAGCCACAGATCCGGGCCCTGCGAGGGGCTTGAACATCTTTTTGCTTGCCCCGCAGATCGGGCACCTCCATTGGGACGGGAGGTCCTCAAAGGCCGTGCCCTTGGGGATCTTTCCCTTCCTGTCCCCCCTGTCCGGGTCATAAATATATCCGCAATTTGTGGTCTGGCATTGCCACATCTCTTCCGGTCTTGCCATTTCTCCTCCTATTTCCACCACCCCTTCTTGATGTGGGCATCCTTTTCCGCCTCTGCCATCTGCCTGATCCTGTAGGCGGAATCCCTCAGCACGGCATACAAGACCCCGCATCCGGTGTCTTCCCGATGGGCGTCGCCCTCATCCGCCAGATCCAGCATCCTGACGGCCAGGTCCAGGGTCTTTTTGATGCTTTTATCACAGGGTCTCATTCAAATTCCCCGGGGATCAAACCCATGCTTGAGGAGTCTCCATTGTAATGTACCGTCCCACATTCCGAGGGGACCGGTCAAAGTGATTTCCTCTATACACTCAAGATCCGTGCCAAGGGAAAAAGCCGGCCGGTATCAGTATTATAATTAAGTAATATTAATAACTTAACACCCGAAACCGGTAAAGAGAGAATATTTTAAATCCTTTTAATATGAAACACTCGTGAGACACTTTTAATATGGGGAGACATGGGGTTGAAACATTATTCACAGCATTGGAGCCTGAACGAAGGACTCAGGATATTACTGATTAGAGCCCGTCTTGATGGTGAGAATTTTAATGTCTCATAATTGATGTCGAGACATAATTGTATCATGAAACATCGGGAAAGTCTTGCAAAAATCTGTATAAGGTGGCGCGGCCGACTCTCAGGAGCCTGGCCGCCTTGGCCTTGTTTCCCCCGCTTTTATCCAGGGCGGCCATGACCCTTTCGCGGTCCAGCTTGCGTGAGGGCCCCCTGGTGGACCGGGAACCGCCCCAGTCCCTCAATTCCATGGGCAGGTGATCGGGTTGAATGACCGCGCCCCTGGACTTTACAAGGGCGAATCGAATCGCGCTCTGGAGCTCACGAATATTTCCCGGCCAGGGATAATCCATCATAATTGAAAGGGCCTCTCTGGAAAGCTCGGCCGGTCCATTTCCCGCTTCAAGACCATTCAGGAGGAAGTGATCGACCAGGAGTGGTATGTCGCCCTTTCGCTTTCTCAAGGGGGGCAGATGGATAGGAACGACGTTAAGCCTGTAATAGAGGTCGCTGCGGAAATTATTTTTTTCCACCTCGCGTTTAAGGTCCCTGTTGGTGGCGCTTATGATGCGTACGTCCACTGAGATAGTCTTCTCGCCCCCCACGCGCTCGAAGGTCCCTTCCTGGAGGACCCTCAGGAGCTTTGCCTGAACAGTCTGGGGAAGATCTGCCACTTCATCCAGGAATATCGTGCCTCCATCGGCCAGCTCAAAACGGCCTTTCTTGTCCCGCAACGCGCCCGTGAAGGCCCCTTTGACATGCCCAAAGAGCTCACTCTCCAGTATCCCTTCCGGTAGGGCAGCGCAATTGATGGGAACGAAGGGCATGTCGGCCCGCGGGCCCTCGTTATGTATGGCGGCTGCCACAAGCTCTTTGCCCGTGCCGCTCTCGCCCTGCACAAGGACGGGGACATTGAAATCCGCGAGATCCCTGATCGTCTGAAACACCTCGTTCATGCCAGGATCGTTCCCGATAATACCGGAAAAGCCCTTTTCGGTCTTGAGGCGCATCCTCAGGTGGGCGAGCTCGGTAATATCCTCAAGAATGACTATGGCCATTCTCTCCCCATTGTGATCGAGGGGAGCGGCGCTTACAAGAAACCTCAGATCCCGGGCCTTGCCATTGACGAGTAGCTGCATTTTGGCCAGATTCCGGTTTTCCTTTTTTCCGGAGATGGCGTCCAGGGCCGTGTTTCGGATCTGGCAGTACCGGCATTCTTCGGAGAAGCCGCACCCTTCAGGGCTCTTGAATGCGTTAATACACTTAAGGACCTCACCGCCCCGCCTGTTAAGGGCCGCTTCCCTGGGGATCCCGAAGGTCCTTTCCAGGGCGTTATTCAAGGCCCTGACGCGTCGTTCTTCATCCACAATGAGGACCCCGCAGGGAATGGATTCAAACATGCTGTTCAGGAATCCCTCTTGGTTCAGGATTTCGGTGATGGATTTCATCTATCTCGCAAGGTCCTTTTGAATATTTCCGCCCGGATTCTCGCTCTTTAATGTGTTTTGTCCGCAACTTATCATCAGCATGTTAACCAGTCAAATTTGATGAAGTCGTAAAAAGTCCGAAAATACCGTTTTTCGTCATTCCGGCCCCGCATCAAGTGCGGGATAAACTCCGGCCGGTCGAAGATGCCGATTAATCGGTGAATCCAGTAAATTTATATATTTACAGGCACTCTGGACCCCGGTTTTCACCGGGGTGACGACTTTTTACGAGACTATCAAATTTAGTGCTAATTTTTTCAGCCCAGGCCATTCCGATCAATGAGGGTCAGGATTCTTAAGAAGACCCGAAACCCCAGGCGTTAAAAGAGATAACCTCTTCAGCGGGTTTTCGATCCCTGGGACTGTGCTCCAGTTCCCGGTGTTTTTCGCTCAGGAAGGAATCATCACCGGGATACCCGACCACCACAATGGTAATGACTATGAATTCATCGGGTATATGGAATTCCTCTTTCAGCTTTACGGGATCGTATCCCGCGATGGGGTGGGCATAAAGCCCCTCCTTAAAGGCCTGAAGCACAAGGTTCTCGACGGCCAGTCCGCAGTCCAGAAAGGCGTAGTCCCTCCTGTCGCTCAACATGCAGCCAAGATCGGGCCTCGTGGCCACCAGTATGAAGAGGGGCGCCTTTTGGGCCCAGTAATTTCCACCGGAGAGGGCCCCACGAACCTTGATCAGTGCATCGTTGTCCGACGCCACCAGAAACCGCCAGGACTGGTTGTTAAAGCATGAGGGCGCGAAGGTCGCGGCGGTCATAAGACGATCTACAACATCTTCGGGTATTTTATCCTCTCTCAGGGCGCGTTTCGCCCTCCGCTGTTCAATCTCCTTGATCAAACCTGTCATAGACCACCTCCTGTTTATGGGTGTCCAATCTTTTTATGGGGCCGTGTCCCAAAAATGAAAAGGGACGAGTGATCCTGCTGAAATCCGTAAAGAATTTGATTAAAACTTAGGAACGAAGACAGTCAAAGTCAAGACATGGAAGCAGGGCTTTTATATTTGACATGTAATTTTTACTTATCTATACTTTCTCATCTATAAAATGATCCCGTCAGATCAAAAGGGGGTAGTAATGGAAAAGATCGCGAATCTCGATGACATCAAGAAGGGTGGTTCATTATACTTCACCTACAAGGGCAAAAAGGCTATCCTCATCAGGACCTAGAAAAACGACATCGTCGCCTACATCGCGGTATGCCCGCATGAAGGGGGCAACATAGAGTGGGACGAGCAATTAAACATTGTCCTGTGTGAATGCCACCTTTCCCTCTTTAACGTGGGCGACGGGTCCATTTACAGACACAGTACCGCCTTTGAACTGAACAGGGGTCTGACGGGCATAGAAGTCACGGTTGATGAAGAAAACAATATTTTCGTCAAATAGGACTCTCAGTCGAAATTGATTATCCCGGACCGGGAATTGAGGACCAGCCTATCCAGTACATAAGCTCCCCTAAGGCCGTGGACCCGATACCCATGTCTTTTAAGATCCTTGACAACGAATTTTCCCGGGTAACCTGTAGCGCCCACCACGAGCACTCTTTGATCTGTCGCCATATTTTTGATCCCGTTATCCTGCCTCAGGATATGAAGGAAGCAGATATATTATTTCATTCCGTGTAGAATACCGGCTGTTCCCAACATAAACGGCAACTTCAGCGCTTTGGGGATGAAGTCTGATTGGCTTGTGTTAACGAATTCCACTGTCCCGCTCCCCCAGCTCTTAATCGTTTCAAGCAGATTATCCACTTCCCCGTATACCTGCTTCCAGAGAAACAGGTCCTGAAAGACGAAATATCCCCCGTTCTTGAGGACCCGCAAGGCCTCCTTGATGAGTTCCTTCTTGTCCCTGACATTCCTGACTTCGTGGAATACCATGTTACTGACAACCACATCAAAAGCCCCGTTGTCAAAGGGCAGCGATGCAGCGCTTGCCCTCTTAAAGGCGAGCCGGTCCGCCACCCCTTCGATTTCCGCATTCCTGTCACAAACACTTTTTGAGTACTCCCAGGCCTTGCCCCAATAATCAATGCCGACGGCCTCAGCCCGGGGAAACCTCTTCGCGATACGGATCGTCAGCGGGCCGTTTCCGCATCCAATATCGAGTACCTTTCCCGCCCCATCCCACCCCGTAAGATGATCCAGTACCAGGTCTTGAATCCTGACCTGTATATTTTCTCCCCTCGACGAGAACAGGTATCGCGCATAGGCAAAGTATAGAAAGCAGAGGAACAGGACGACAGCGACAATGGCCAACACGGGAAGCAGAAAAGAAAAGCCTCCAAAGATAATAGCCAGCAGAAGCGGCGCAAAGACAAGTCTTGTAGAAACCCAATTCCCATACTCAGCCTTCTCTGAGGAAGGTTCACCCATATTTTGTCTCCTTTCCGGCCTGCAACAAACCGTGTAACATTCAGGCCCATAGCCGCAGGGCTCCGGCGGTTCGGTCTCGCTAAAATTTAAGAATTCAACGACCAGATAGCATAGTTCAGAAAGCCTGCAAAGGCCACCCACACAACGTAGGGAAATAGAAGGATGCTCGCTAAGGGACGTACTTTCCAGAACAGAATGGTGGTCACAGCAACCAGGAACCATAGTACGATAAGGTCCACAAATGCCAGTCCAATTCGGTGCAGACCGAAGAATGCAAAGGACCAGAATGCATTCAGGAATAACTGCAGGATATAAGCGGCAATCGCCAAGGTCGAGGCACGGCTCCCGTGCTCACGCCAGATCAACCAAGCGGCCACACCCATTAAGGCATAGAGGAACGTCCAAACAGGGCCGAAAATCCAACCCGGCGGCGTCCAAAAAGGTTTCGCTATCTCCTGATACCAGGAATCTGGAGTAAACAGACCTCCAAATGCCGCCACAGCCGCGACCATTATCAGACTCACCATGAGCCCGCTCAGGCTCTTTAAACCACGATATCGCATCATGTTAATATCACCGAATGCGGATGGATTTCATTAATTTGTTGTGTCGTTTTTCTGATATTAAATCTTTTTGGCAAGAAGATGCCACAGCTAACTGTGAGAATCGAGTCCGCCACAGGCAATGGGCTTGCTAATCTATTCCCTCCTCTTTTCCTGCATGACAAATAAGATTAACAAGGGGACACGCTGTATCCGCTCAGGTCTCCTTTTCAAGGCAGAAGCTCACAATGCTTTCCGCATGGATAGCCGTTGTGTTTAGAAAAGGAATTCCGAATTCCTCTTTATCAAGTATTAATGGCAGCTCCGTGCAGCCAAGTACCAGGCCGTCAATTGAATGCATGTTGATTAATTTCTTCACTATTGACAATAGCTCTTCCCTGGTTGAATCCTTTATTATCCCCAATTCGATTTCTGAGAACAGCCTGTGATGGATAAGGTCCCGGTCTTCCTTCTCCGGCACTACAACTGTCATGTTATTTTCTTCAAAGGATTTTTTGAAGAAATCCGATTCCATAGTGAACCTTGTGCCCAACAGGCCAAGTTTCTTGAGGCCCCTTTTCTGTGCGTTCTTTCGTGTTTCTTCTACAATGCTCAACATTGGAATGGGGGATCTTGGGCTGACCCTCTCGAATACAACATGGGGGGTATTTGATCCGATGACGGCGAATTCGGCGCCTGCCCTCTGCAGTGCAAGCACCTTATCAAGGAGCCAGTCTGCGAGCCTTTCCAAATCATTGGCTTCGAGTATTTTCATGAGACTGGATAGATTGGCGCTGTATATTATTATTTCCGGGTAGCCCAAATCCGGCCTTTTATGAAAAGGAGCGATAATCAGTTTATAGTAGTCAACGGTTGATTCCGGGCCTATGCCTCCGATTATACCTATTTTCTTCATTGATAAATACTCCCCCTTTCCAATTCATGGTCAAAGGCCCAGGGGCACAAATGCCTCTAAGTCCAGAATTTGAATGACTGGTTCCGCACCATTTCCAGTGCATTGGGCAATTCAATCACCGATTCCAGGACAGCAAGCGGATTAAAGTCCTTAAATTCAGTGTGACCTGTCTGACCGGTGAGCACGGCGATAAAAGGCAAATTTCCTCCATGGGCCGTCTTCGCGTCTGTGATGCTGTCGCCTACAAGGACGGCCTCTCTGGATGTCGAACCGATTCTTGCTAAAAGCAGTCGCAATCCTTCCGGATGCGGCTTCGGATGCTCAACATCTTCACCGCCCACAATCGCTGAAAAGGCGCCCATAAGGTCGTAACGGCCGAGAATTTGATTGATTCTGTATCGAAATTTGGTGCTGAGAATACCCAAACCGAATTCGCGTTTTCGCAGTTCTTCCACCATTTCCGGGACACCTTCATAAAGCTCGGTGCTCTCCGCCATAACCTGATCGGCTCGCTCCACAAAGAGCCCATAAAATTCCGACTCCCTTTCCGGGTCAACATTTCCGGTCAGCGTATTGTAAGCTATATTCAAGGGCAATCCGATCGTGTCGCAGCATTCCTTCCAATCACTCTTTTGCTCGCCCATGGCAGACAGGGCATAGTTGATGCACTCGAATACCCCTTTTGAAGAGTCTGCCAATGTATAATCAAAATCGAATATTATCGTCTTCATTTCATCCGATTTCAAAAGAAGTCACACCAAAAAGGCGATTAAATGGAAGATCAGGCATTTCGCCCCTATACATTCTCGCGGTTTCAAAAGATACTTTCATATTATACTTATCCGCCACTGTTACAGCATCTTGATTGACTTCCGGTATATCAAGATAGACTGGTTCTGATGGTTTGACCTTGGATCTCAATGCCAAAAAAAGGGATTCAGCCAATTTCGGGCTTTCTGCAAAAAGAGGACCGATTTTATTACCGGAGCGGCACTGGCGAATGACACCGTAACCAGCAAGTTTGCCGTCTTGCGTGATTCCAAGGGCGTGACTATCAGGTTGATTGATCCAGGATTTGATAAATCGAGATCGGTTTGAAGGGAAAAATGGCCGATCGTATGAATCAATGGTCTCAAAAGGCAATCTGGACAGACGAACAATTTCTGAATTCTGATATGGATCGCCGCCGACTCCTTCGTACCGGATGTTGCGATAGGCCAGTTTAAAGCCTGATTTTTTATAGTTGTCCTGCTGTGCCACAACACCATCAAGACCAATATTCCGGCCATCAAGATATTTAAGGCCGGCGTTCCATATTTGAATACCATACCCTTTGCCACGGTATTCTGGTTTGACAATGTAGAACCCCAGAAAGCCAAAAGACTCACCGTATTTGATCGCGGAGACTGTGGCAATGGGTTCATCGCCAAGAAGTCCGATGAGAAAGCCATTCGGATCAGAGGAGTAGTAGCATTCAGCATCATGAAGCCCGGGGTTCCAACCTTCATTTGCGGCCCATTCAATGGCAGTGTCAATTTCCTTTCGGTTCATTGTCTTGATGGTGTAGTCTTTATCTTCCACGGGATGCTCCTTTATACGGCTCAAGACGCTGTTCCAAAGTTCCAGTGTGTATCTCAAACAGATGATTGTCATAATCGTAGAAATATAAAGACATACGTTCGAGATCCCTTACAATAAAAGTGATATGACTCAATCCCTCGATCATCTTTAACCATGAATGAATAATATAATGGCGTGGTGAGGGGGTCGGTATGTGTATGCAGCACCTCACAACCGCATATTCAAGAGCCTATCCGAAGCTATTTACCCATTTTGGCAATGCTGCTTTTACCAAATGGGACAGATGATGACGATAATTTTTTTGCTCTTAAAGCTGCATTTAACTCTCGGGCATGGAGGCAGTGAAATGATATTCATGTGCATCGCCAACAAGTCAGTTTCCTTGAATGTGTGGAGAATGAGAGTCTAATGCCTATGTTTTTTCGAGCCCAAAAAGGTATTAGCCTGCCGCAATTTTCTTTTCATTTTGCACAATGATGCTCGGATCCGGATTTTTGGGAGGGACGGGCAGCCCCGAGTGTTGAAGCAGTTCGATATGCTCCTTCATCCCCCATTTTGCTTTAAACAGGCAATCTTCAACAGAGTGACCTATTCCCGTGAAACCTTCCAATTCCGGAGAATAAAATCCGAAATAATCTGGTTCCTCAGTAGCTTCAATTATTAATGAATATGGTAATTCAATCATCCTAAATTCCTCCCTATCTTCCCTTTATTCCTGCTGTCTTAAGGATGTAATGACAAGTTCCTGAGGGAACCTCTTTTGACCCATGGTAATCTACTCGAATCAATTTATCCCATCCTTCCTTTCCATAATATCGTATTGAACCCTTTTCTTTTATAATCCTAAATCCATTTTGTTCAAGCAACCTGACTAATTCATTAAATTTCACTTTCATACCCCGATATTAAGGCCGAAATCCGGTAAAAATAAATTCCTATTATAAAACCCTATTTACCCATTTTGCCAGCGTTGGCTTTTTGGATAAATGGTGAAAAAACGATATCATAGACTTGAGCAATCATCATTTGGTAAATTTGCTAATACTGGCATTTTTACCAAATGGGA
>CAZGIZ010000010.1:0-28631 GCA_964526655.1 uncultured Desulfobacteraceae bacterium
AGGAGATCACACATGCTGGGAATGCTGAAAAAGGCTTCCAGGAAGGCAGGCCTTTCACCGGGCACGTTGATACATGTGGGAGAAAGGAAGGCCGAGCGAATAAAGATCAGTCTCATCGATTATAATGAGAACTCTTTTGAAGAAAGGGAATTGAAGGATATAGAAGAGTGCTTCAGCTACAGGGAAAAGCCAGGTATCACATGGATCAATATAGACGGTCTCCACGAAGTGAATATTATTGAAAAGATAGGTGAAGAGTTCAACCTGCACCCCCTTATCCGGGAAGACATCGTGCATACGGATCAACGGCCGAAGGTCGAAGACTTTGACGATTACCTGTTTATAATATCCAAGATGCTTTACCTGGGGGATGGAGAGGACAGCATAAACACAGAACAGTTCAGTCTGATCCTGGGCCCCAACTATGTGATAACCTTCCAGGAGAGGGAAGGGGACGTATTCGAAAACGTCAGGGAGAGGCTTCGAAAGCAGAAGGGCCGAATAAGGAAGATGGGTCCCGATTATCTCGCCTATGCCCTGATGGATGCCATCGTGGATTACTATTTTATCGTCCTTGAAAGGGTCGGTGAATGGATCGAGTTGCTGGAAGAGGGCCTGGCTAAGGATCCGGGCCCTCACACGCTCCAGGATATTCATCACCTTAAGAGGGAGTTGATACTGTTACGCAAGTCTGTATGGCCCCTCAGGGAGGTCATCGGCAGTCTGGAGCGGGAGGAGTTGGACCTGATTCAGGAGAGGACCACGGTCTTCCTGAGGGATGTTTATGATCATACCATTCAGGTCATAGATTCAATTGAGACATACAGGGATATGGCCTCGGGGATGATGGACCTGTACATGTCTGCGGTCAGCAACCGGATGAACGAGGTAATGAAGGTCCTGACCATTATAGCGACCATCTTTATCCCCCTTACCTTTATCGCTGGGATATACGGGATGAATTTTGAATTCATGCCCGAGCTTAAATGGCACTGGGGCTATCCCATCGTGTGGGCGGTCATGATAGCGATCGGCATCGTGATGGTCTTATTTTTTAAAAAGAGGAAGTGGCTGTAGGAGAATAAAAAATTCTCTAATTAACAGGCTTCTGAATCTTTCAGATCAAAAGGGAGGTGGGAGATGGGAAGCTATATAAAGGAAAATACAATATATGACAAGGAAACAGGAAAGGAGGAGAAGATTAAGGATAGACTTGAATAGGGTCCAGGCGCCGGCCCGTGTCCGGTGCGCCGTTTATATCTCTTTCCTGGTTATTATATTCGGCTCCATCGCTTGTCCAGCGCCGCCAGCCGCATTTTCTGCAGATTCGGGTATCACTTACAACGTGTTGATCAACGGCGTTTCCGATCGGGAGACCCAGAGGCTGCTTGAGGACGTATCAAACACTTTCAAGCTTAAAAAATCGCCGGCCGCGTCCCTTCCCCTTCTGAAGATGAGGATAGACCAGGATATTCTTAGGATGTCCGAGGTGCTCAGGTCGCTGGGATTCTACAGCAGCCGGGTGGATCAGGAAATAGACACACGATCGAGCCCTTTGACAGTGAAATTCATCGTGGATCCCGGCCCCCCTTACCTCTTGAGTTCCATTGACATCAAGGTTGAAGGAGAAGCAGGATCACTGCCGGGGGGTCTGCCTTCAGGCGAAGACCTCGGGTTGAGGCCCGGTACACCTGCCAGGTCCAAGGCCATAGTTGACGCGACGGAATCCCTGAGACAATGGTTCATGGGACACGGATTTCCCTTTGCCGAGACCAGGTCTCCCAGGGTGATAGTGGACCATTCCACACGGGCAGTCTCAGTCACCTATGAAGTAAGCCCCGGTTCCAGGGCCGTTTTCGGAACCATCAAGATAGAGGGGCTTGACTCGGTAAATGAATCATTTGTGCGTCACAAAATAGCATGGAAAGAGGGAGACCCTTTCAACGCCAAGCTGATGAATCTGACCAGAAAAAAATTAGATGATTCGGGGCTCTTTTCGACGGTTGAAATAAAGGCCGGCGAGAGGCTTGACAGTAAAGGCGGATTACCGGTCATCATACAAGTAAAGGAGAGAAAGAGAAGGACTTTCAAGGCAGGCCTCAGCTACGGCACGGATGAAGGGCCGGGCGGCAAGGTATCATGGGAGAACAGAAATGTCCTGGGCAACGGGGAGATGCTCAACATCTCGGCGATGGCTTCAGGCCTGGGCTATTCCGGGGAAGGAAAGTATCGCAAAAACGAATTCCTGCGCCCTGATCAGGCATTGATCCTCAATCTGAGGCGCGCGGATGACACCACCGATGCCTTCACGAGCCATAATCTCACGGGCACGGCCCAAATCGAGCGATCATTTTCAAAAAACCTGACTATAAGCGGTGGAGCCGGTTTCAGGAGGGAAAGGATCGATCAATTAGGCGAGACAAAGCGTTTCAACCTGCTCAACATGCCCTTCAACCTGGATTGGGACACGAGCAACGACCTGCTCGACCCTGTCCGGGGGGGGCGTTTAAGTATCCAGGCCGGGCCCTATTACAATATCATCGATTATAATCTCCTCTTTGCCAAGGGATCGGCCAGCTACAGCCGCTATTTCCAGCTCTCTAAAAAACCCTATCTGGTCCTGGCGGCAAGGGGCACCCTCGGGGCAATGGCAGGGGCCGATCTGGAAGACATCCCAGCGGATATCAGATTCTACTCGGGAGGCGGGGGTACCGTACGCGGCTATTCTTTTCAATCAATAGGCCCCCTCCTGGACGGCGTCCCGACGGGCGGGAGATCCCTGGCGGGCCTGTCCACCGAGCTGCGGACAAGGATAAAGGATTCCATGGGTCTGGTGATGTTCCTGGACGGGGGAAACGTGTACGACGGGGCGGTCCCCGACTTCGGGAAAAGATTTCTTTGGGGAGCGGGCGTGGGTTTCCGCTATTTCACAACCTTCGGACCCCTGCGAATGGATGTGGGCCTGCCCCTGAACCGCAGGGAAGGGGTGGACGACCCTTTCCAGATCTACGTGAGTATCGGGCAGGCCTTTTGACCTATGGCAGTCAAAACACTATTCATAAGAGCGGGCCGATGGCTCCTTATTTCCATCGCCGTCTTGCTATTAATCCTAATCCTTTTTTTCGTCCTGTTCCGGACGGGACCGGGCACTGAATACCTGGCGCGGCTCCTTGAGTCTGGCCTGAGCGCCGGGCAAGGAAGACAGATCAAGATAGGAAAGATAAGCGGCAACCTCCCCTTTCAGATCAGGTGTGATTCCCTGAGTATAAGCGATGAGGCGGGTGAATGGCTCCTTGTCGAAGGGGTCTATCTCGACTGGAGGCCCCTCGCCCTTTTAAAGGGCAGGATCCATATAATTGAAGCGGACGCGAGCGATGTCAGCCTGGCCCGTCTGCCCCAGGCATCTCATGAAGGTGGAGGGAAGGGGGTATCCATTCCCCAGTGGCCGCCCCATATCCCCCCCCTTCATATAGAGCAATTCCAGTTGGAGCGTATTCACCTGAGTAAGGCCCTCACCGGCGTGGACGCGGTCTTTTCCATGAGATCCAACGTGGTTGTAAGCGATCCCGTTCCCGGCCTAAAGGGCTCGATCCGGCTGGAGCGCATGGACAGGGCAGGTACCTACCTCGAAGTGGGATGGTCCCTGAAGGGCGAGAAGCCCTATCTTATCCTCGACGCCACGGCCCGGGACGCGGAGGATGGCCTTGTCAGATCCATATTCGGGCTCAGGGAGACAGGGCCTGTATTCATGGACCTGAAGGGAGAAGGCCCCCTCAATGAGTGGAAGGGGAGGCTTAAGGCAGGAGCGGAAAAGATCGGCCGGATAGATTCCTCCCTTGAGTTCACAGGCGGGACTGAGGGGAGGGTGAAGGGAGATGGCCTTATCAAGCTGGATGCCTCTCTGGTTCCGGAAAAGTTGTCCACGCTTGTCAGGGGCCGCGAGATCAGTTTCAGCCTTGATACGGAATACGGGAAAGACGGAATACTTATGCTCCATCATGCCGGCCTGGCCGCTGGGGAGATAAATATCGGGTTGAGCGGAAAATTTGACCTTAAAAAGCGTCTCATGGCCGCTGGTCTTAATTCGGAAATTCCAGATATTTCTGCCTTCGGAGGCCTCCTGGGAAGGAAGGTGGGGGGGAAGCTCCATGCAACCGGGACACTGACAGGGCCCTTTGACCGGCCCCTAAGCGAATTTACCTTCAGCCTTCAGGATCCGGTCTTTGAGGATATGGCCGCGAAAAAGATGACCGCTGAGATCCGGGTCGAAACTACGGAAGGGTCCATTTTCTCCCTCAGAGGCCTGAAAACCAGGGGAAAGGGCGTACTGGAGGGCCTGCCCGGGGAGATCAGGGGCCTTGAATTGCCTGTCCGGCAGGTTAAATGGAGTTTTGATTCGCTCTTCAGTAAGGGAAATCCTATAACAGTCAACAGCCTGGAGGTCACGGGCGGCGGTCTCCTCCTCCGCTTCTCAGGCCACATGGATCCCGAGGCCCTGTTTATCGATGGAAACGCGGCCCTGGAATCCGGCAATCTTGGCTGGTTATCGGGGTTTTTTGACAGGGAAATCCAAGGCAGGGCAGGTCTCACCGCGAGATTGAGGGCCGATTTCAGGTCTCTCGATCTCTCTTCCGAAATCCAGGGGCGGATCAACGGCCTTAGGATTCCGAATTTCCCGGCGGCAATGCTTGAGGACGGCCTCTCATTCGGCGGCAAAATTGATCTTCATGAAGGAAGATACCTGGATATTTCCGATTTCAACATGGGCTCTTCAGGGGCAAGACTGTCAGGCAATTGCTCCATCAACCTGTCTGATGGGAACACGGAGGCGAAGGCCGGTCTCTTTTTCCCGAGGCTTTCAGCCCTGTCAGGGGCAATTGGCAGGAAGCTTGAGGGAGAGCTGAGATTGGATCTTGAGATCAAAGGACCCTATAGGGATCCCTCCGTGAGCGCTACGGGAAAGGGCAAAGGACTGATCTTTGAGGGAGTCGAGATACAGGAAGCGGACATCGCCCTGAAAGTCGAGGAACCGATCAAGAGGCCCCACGGAAATTTTAATGTTGTCATGAGACAGGCGGGACACCTTGTCCGGGCGGGGACCGGTTTCTCTCTGGAGGGGAATAATCTGGCCCTGAGGGATATCTTCCTTTCCTCTCAAGGGGCCAGCCTGACGGGAAGTCTTGAAACGGATCTTAAGGAGATCGCTTTCACAGGCACTCTCAGGGGCGGGGCCGATGACCTTAAATCCCTGTCATCCCTGATCGGGGAGAGTGTTGAAGGAAGCGCCCGGATGGAAGTCTCCTTTTCGAGGGGTGAAAGGGGGCAGGACGCGGCCCTGAACTTCCAGGTTAATGGACTCGTAAGCCGTTTCGGTAACGCGGGCCAACTGACCCTGAACGCGACCGTAAGGGACCTGTTTAAAGACCCGGAGGGGGGTGCCGAGCTGGAACTGGGCTCCTTGAAAAGGGGTGATCTCGACATCCAGAGCGTCCGGTTCAAGGCGGAAGGGGGTCTGAGAAACTCGACCTTCATGTTAAAGGGGAGCGGCAGCAACCTGGAAGGCTTTGATCTGATGACCCTGGGCACCTGTAGCATTTCCGGGGAAGGGGTCGTCCTGCGGTTCGACCGGCTGGAGGGAAACCTCGGAAAATACCCGGTTGTCATGAAACGGCCCCTTGTCTTCAAAGGGGAGAGCGGGAATTACAGTATTGAAAAGGCTGACTTTTCCCTGGGCCCGGGGAGCCTGCTCTCTTCGATCACGGTTGGCAAGGGATCCATGGCCATAGATCTTGGCATTGAAGGAATTCCCCTTGAAATCCTGAAACTTGCGGGATTCCCCCCCCTCGCCGGCACGGGCTCCGCGCGGATAAACGTCTCCGGCCGTCGCGACCGGCCGGAGGGCACTGTTGAGGTTCAGATCAAGGCCGTGAAATCAGAAATCAGCACCCTGCAGGAGATACCGCCGGCGGACCTCCTCTTAAATGCCTCTTTGAAGGAGGATCTCCTCCAGGGTGACATAGTCCTTCAGGGCCTTTCGGAGAAGCCCTTCAGGGCCGACTTTCAAATGCCCGCGAATATCTCCTTTGCCCCTTTTTCCTTTCATCCCGGGCAGAAAGGCGAGATCAAGGGCAGGGTCTCTGCCGAGGTGAGAATGAACAGGATCCAGTCCTACTTCTTTTCGGAGGATCAGCTCCTGAACGGGGACCTGATAGCGGACGTGGATATATCTGGCAGCCTTGAGGAACCCAGGATCAGGGGGGATATTCGAATCCGGAAGGGATCCTATGAAAATCCACCGAACGGGATAATTGTCAAGGACATAGATCTCCATATCAAGGTCCTGGAAGACAGATTCGTTATAGAAGAGGCCCGGGCCACGGACGGGGAAAAGGGACTCATGACGGCCGAGGGCTGGTTCCGGTTCCTTCCTTCGGAGAATTTTCCCTTTCAGGTGGATATGACCCTGGATAACTGCGCCCTTGTTCGCCGCGATGATCTGAACCTCACGACTGGAGGACATGTTTCTGCTTCCGGATCAGTGAAGGACATGGCGGTCTCGGGCGACTTCAAGGTGGGAAGGGCGGATCTGAACATCCCGGACCGGCTTCCCCAGGAAGTCGTGAAACTCGATGTCCAGGAGATAAACTTCCCGGCCCAAAAAAAGCCGGAAAAAGTCCCATCGAGTCGAAGGCCGGCAGGCAAGGTGAGTCTTGATGTCAACATCAATGCCCCGGGCCGGATATTTGTCCGTGGCAGGGGACTCGATTCAGAGTGGATGGGAAGGCTTCATGTCTTTGGAAGCGCGACCAGGCCCGTAATAGAAGGAAATCTGTCGATAATTCGCGGGAGTTATAATTTTTTCGGAAAACCTTTCACGCTTACCGATGGAGTTATTACATTTGAGGGCGGCAGCCCTCCTTCCCCCCACTTTCAGGTGACCGGTGAGAACCGCCGCTCGGACATGACCGCGCGCATCAAGGTCTCCGGCTCACCCTCAAACCCGAGCGTCACTATTGATTCGGATCCGGTCATGCCCAGGGATGAGATACTTTCAAGACTCCTCTTCGGGAAAGGAATGGCCAATATCACGCCTTTTCAGGCCCTGAGGCTCGCCCAGGCCGTGAACGCCCTGAGGGGTGGCGGAGGGGGGATCCTCAATTTCCTGGACAGGACAAGGGAATTCATAGGCGTTGACCAGCTGGAGCTGAAGCAGTCGGAGGAAAATATAGGGAATACTTCCCTGGCCGTGGGTAAGTACCTGAAGGATGGTGTTTATGTGGAGGTGGAAAAAGGACTTGGAACGGAGAGCGGAAGCGTGTCCGTAGAGGTGGAGGTGACCCCCCATATCACGGTGGAGAGCGAGGCGAACGCTGATACGGGGACAGGCGTCGGGATCAACTGGAAGTGGGATTATTAGAAATATTGCCCAGGATCTCCTTCAGTTCCTCCCCCTCTATTTTCTCCTTTTCCATCAATATGACAGCGGTCTTTTTCAGGATGTCTTTTTTCTCCTGGAGGATCTTTAAGGCGACCGCGTACTGCTCATTGATAATCTCTCTCACTTCCCCGTCTATCATTTCCGAGGTCGCTTCGCTGTATTCGACCGCCCCTTCCATACCAAGATCAAGAAAGCGGGCCTTCTTTTCCCTTGCGTAATAGACCTGTCCCACCTTATCGCTCATGCCGTATTCCTTGACCATGCTCCTGGCGATATCCGTGGCCTTGGCCAGGTCGTTATGGGCGCCCGTGGAGATGTCCCCGAATATTATCTCTTCAGCGGCCCTGCCCCCTAAGAGGGTGGCTATCCTGTTTTGGAGCTCCGTCTTCTTCATCAGGAACCGTTCCTCCGTGGGGAGCTGGATGGTATAACCCAGGGCCGATATTCCCCTTGGAATAATGGAGATCTTCTGGACAGGGTCTGTCCCGGGCAGGGAAAGGGCCACAAGGGCGTGGCCCAGTTCATGGTAGGCCACGGTCTCTTTTTCATCGGGATTAATCAGCCGGTTTTTTTTCTCAAGACCGGCCATGACCCTCTCCACGGCCTCTTCAAATTCTGACATGCCGACCTTTTTCTTTTTCCTGCGGACGGCCAACAGGGCGGCCTCATTGACCAGGTTGGCGAGATCGGCCCCTACCATGCCAGGCGTCATGGCGGCCAGTTTCTCCACATCCAGGTCCTTCGGCACGATCACATTCTTCAGGTGGACCTTCAGGATCTCCTCCCTCCCTTTTTTGTCGGGCCTGTCCACGAGGATCTGCCGGTCAAAGCGTCCGGGCCTGAGCAGGGCAGGGTCCAGTATCTCGGGCCTGTTGGTGGCCGCCATCAATATTACCCCCACCCTCGGATCAAACCCGTCCATCTCAACGAGGAGCTGGTTGAGGGTCTGCTCCCTTTCATCATGGCCTCCCAGGGTCCCGAAACCCCTGGCCTTTCCAAGGGCGTCCAGCTCGTCGATAAAGATAATACAGGGGGCCTTCTGCTTGGCCTGCTCAAAGAGGTCACGGATCCTTGCCGCGCCCAGGCCCACGAACATCTCGACGAATTCGGAGCCGCTCATGCTGAAGAAAGGGACGCCGCTCTCACCGGCCACGGCCTTGGCGAGCAGGGTCTTGCCGGAGCCGGGGGGCCCCACCAACAGCACCCCCTTGGGCATCTTTCCCCCCAGGGAAGTGAACCTCTCAGGTTCCTTTAAAAATTCGACCACCTCGACCAGCTCTTCCTTGGCCTCATCCACGCCGGCCGCATCATCGAAGGTCACATCCAGCTCATTCTGCATATAGACCTTCGCCTTGTTTTTTCCCAGGGTCATGAAACCGGGCTGTTTCCCCATCATACGTTTCATGAAAAAGTACCAGATCCCGATGAATAGAAATATGGGAAAGACCCATGAAAAGAGATTCCGCAGGAACGTCGATTCCACTTCCCCCTTGAAGGTGACCCCGTGTTCCTCCAGGAGATTTGAGATCTCCGGGTCCACCCTGACGGTCTTGAATTGCTTTATGTTTCCCTTCACGGCGCTGTTATCCTTTAATTTGCCCTGGATCTGGTTTGCCGTGATGGCGACTTCGCTGATCTTGTTATCTTTGAGGAGATTCAGGAATTCACTGTAGGGGATGGTGCGGATAGCAAGGGTCGATGAGAGGTAATTCTGGATAATCAGGACAATCCATACCCCTATCAGGACGTACCAGATAGAAAATTTGTGGTGCTTTTCCATGATTTCTGCTCCAAAAAGGAAATTTAAGGCATTTAGAGAGGTTATTCTTCTGATTAGTATAGAATATGGGAGTCGAACTGTAAAGGGGTAAAGGGGTTCAATTTGGTCCTGACTCCTTTAAAAGGCAAGACGACATGGAATGGACCCTTTTATTCGGCAATTAATTCCGTTTGTTATTTTTTATATGTCACCATGACCATGCAGTTCCAAAAGTGTGTTTTCGTGTCAAAGAATAAACCATGAATATATGCCGGGTCATTCTTGATTTTCAGGTAAGATTGGCTGATCTCCATAAACGAATCTTTACAAGTTCAAGTGGTTTTTATATACCATCACATAGGAAGGAAAAACGATCAAAAGGAAGGCGATCGAAATCTGGCCGCGATCGGGTTTGGATTATGCTGCCTATATGTTATTCAAATCGTCTGGAGTCATATCAATGAATAAGAAAATCATCTGCCTACTGATCATCCTCTGGTCCACGTTGAACCTTTCTGCCTCAAGTCATGCCGCGTCCTGGTACATAAGGGGCAACATAAGCGGAGAAAGGTCCGGGTCCGCTGATTTCTCGGACCTGGATTCCACGGCCACAAACCCCCCGGCCCTCTTTGGAACGACACCTGGCAGTGATGGCCGTCCCGTCGGCGCCTACGGGGATTTCGGCGGCTTCCCCGGCCTGGAGGTTGCGGCAGGCGCCTATGCCTTGCCCTGGCTGCGGATGGATCTGTCCCTGGGCTATCGGCCCCATATGGAATATTCGGGCCAGGCCAACTTTGCGGGTGTCCCCGGCGAGCAACCCGTCTATGCCACTGCCAGCTCGGCGAGTCTCATGGCTAACATCTTTATTGAGCCGATGAGCCTCGCAGGGTATTACCAGGGCCGTTTCCGGCCGTACCTGGGCGGCGGCCTCGGTGTGGCCTGCAATCGCATAGATAGGATGACCTATCTCTTCCCCGGATTGACAGTACATAAGATCAGCATAACTCCCTCCGGGGAGAAAATGGACAGGACATTTATGTTGACCGCCGGAACCCTTATCTCCATTTCTCGAAAGGTCTTTCTGGATGTCGCTTACAGGTATACGGACCTGGGCCGGGTCCGTACGGATGCGGGCAGGATGTACATGAACCACCTGCCAGCGGGGATAGAGATCTCCGAAACTCAAACGCGTCTTCGTTCCCACTGCATCTTCCTGGGACTGAGTTACAGCTTCTGATCTACCACCATCCTGCCAATTAGCAATATGGTTTTACAATCTTGAATCAGACCCTGATCAGGGAGTCTTCCGTTCCGAAGGAGTTGGGGAGGTATCCGTCCGCGTCCCAATCGTTCTCCCAGTCCGCTCCGTCGAGCAGGTATCTGAATCGATACTCCCCGCCGGATTTAAGGGAAATGGTTGTACTCCACCTCCCGTCTTTTCTCTTTTTCATGGGGTTCGCCTTTGGGTCCCAGCCGTTGAATTCGCCGCACAGGGAGGCCTTTTTAGCGTTTACCTCCGAAGGCAGCTCAAAAGTAACGCGGCAGATATTTCCGGTCTTTGTATAATTTTTCCGAAGCATGATTCACCCCCTTCCTTTCAATTCTTTTTCCGCTTAACCCTGTAGTTGTTGAGCAGCCAGCCCGCAATGAGGCCTATGGCAAGGAGAATGAACATGAGCAGCACCCTGGACATGGATATTGTCCAGAAAAAGAGCTTGATCTCCACAATAGCAGCGTTTTGAATAATGAAGACGAGTATCAGACAGATTATTATAAGACTTGATATAAGCTTGTAATTCATCCTGATCCTCCTTTCAGGCCGGCGTGATCAGTCTGTTAATCCCCGCCGTGAGTTATTGTTACCATCCAATCCATATACTCCGGGCTATATTTTTTCAATAGGGTTATTATTCTCTGTTTAAAGGTGGTCTCTATCAGATCGGTCTGGCCTGGCCAGAGGCTGAATCGCAGCCGCAGATATCTCCAGTTGCCCTGCCTCGCCTCCCTGACGCCGATATTCTCAGGATCATCCAGGATGATGGACCTGTACTGGTGGGTCATTCCGGCGGCCGCGGATAAAACTTCCCTGATCAGTTCCTTCTCATCAGGGCCCTCGGGGATCTGGACATCGACGTATAACCGGACGTGGCCTCTTTTAAAACGGCCGATTATACCGATATTTCGATTCGGGATATAGATCTCCTGTTCCTCTAAACTTGTAATGGTCGTGAATCTGAGGCCTATGCTTTTCACCTTCCCGGTCTGTCCGGACACCTCAACCAGGTCTTCCACGCTAAGTGCGTTGGAAAAGATGAGGGTCAGCCCCATGACCACGTCCTGGACAAGGCCCTGGGAGCCGAAGCCGATTGCCAGACCGATTACCGAGGCGCTGGCCAGGTAGGTGGCAAGGGAGACATTGAATTCCTTTAATATCAGCCCTACGGCGACGAAATAGATGGAAAAGGTTATCGCGCTTATCAGGATGGTGATCAAGGAGGCAAACCTGGGATAGCGGCGTGAGAAGTTTTCCTTCGCCGTAACCCCCTCTCTTATCCCTGGAGTAAGGATCCAACGGGTCAAATGTTTAATCTCGCGGACAACAATGTGGCTCGCGACAGCGACCAGGAAGATGAAGATGATTCGAAGAACCGGGTGAAGTGAAGTAATAAATCTCATGGGCGGTATCCCTTTTTATTCCTGAAAAGCATGCCCTCTCCCGCAAGCGGGATCCATGAATCGTATGGTCAGGGTAAATACCATTTCAGCCCCGAATGATCAGGAATCCGATATAGCAGGCATACAGGCAGAGGAAAACAATCCCCTCCCACCTGTCCAGAGAATGTCTTTTGCCGGTGAACATGCTGAGAAACAAAAGAAGGCTCGCGACAATGACCATTCCGATGTCGATGTTGCTGCCGGCCTTAAAGGGCAGCGGCTTTATGATCGCGCTTATGCCGAGGACAAAAAATATGTTAAAGATATTTGAACCCACCACATTGCCGACGGCGATGTCCGGGTTCTTCTTACGGGCCGCCGCGGCCGAAGCGGCCAGCTCCGGCAGGGAGGTGCCCACGGCCACTATTGTCAATCCGATAAGGGACTGGCTCATGCCGAGCATTGTGGCCAGGTGGACGGCCCCGTCCACGATCCATTTGCTGCCGATAATCAGTCCCAGAAGGCCAAGGACGATCATCAGGGAAGATTTCGGCAGGCCGTATTGTTCAATCGGGACATGTTCCTCCATCCCGTCGATTCTTTTGGCGATCCCGAAGGAATAGTACAGGAATATTATAAAAAAAGAGATTAGAATCAGGCCGTCACCGCGGGTCAAAAGGGACGCGCCGCTTTGATCAATGAGCCCGTCATTCGCCAGGATGCCAAGGACGACAACCGCCAGGAGGCTGAAGGGAATCTCCTTGAATACCGTGCCACTGGTCACGGAGAGGGGGTAGATAATCGAGGACACGCCCAGGATCAGGAGTATGTTTGAGATATTGCTCCCAAGTATATTCCCTGTCGCGATGTCCGCGTTCCCCTTCAGGCTCGCCATAATGTTAACAAACAGCTCGGGAGTGGAGGTCCCGAAGGCCACGATAGTCAATCCTATGACCAGATCGGACACGTGAAAGCGCCTGGCAAGGGACGAGGCGCCCTCCACCAGGAGGTCCGCGGCCTTGATCAGAAAGACAAAGCCTATAATAAAGAGTGCCAGCTTCAGCATGGATTAAGTCTTAAAGGGAATTTTTGCTGCCGTCCGGTTGATGTCTGTAATGGCTATAGCATCGAAACCTCCACCAGGGGCAGGATCTCTTCAACGTCCGAAAGATGGCAGAGCTCCGTTCCGGGAGTTCGCGCGCTTGCAGCGCCGGTCGCGCAGGCAAGGCGGACGCACTCCTCGAGGTCCTTGCCCTGGGAATGGGCCAGTATGAATCCCGCAACAGAGGAATCGCCGGCGCCCACGGCGCTTCCAGCGTCAACGGGTGGTGCGGTTGCCTTGATCCTTTTCCCATCCGCTGAAAAGATGAGTCCCTCTTTTCCCCTGGATACCAGGATGTATTCAATTCCCATCCGGTGGACATCGTCGCAGGCCGAGATAATATCAGACTCTTTCCTCAGCTCCCTCCCCGCCAGCCTGGAAAGCTCATGGATATTCGGCTTGATGCCCGTTGGATGGAAGTTGATGGATTCCTTCAAGGTCTCCCCGTCCGTGTCCAGGAAAACGAAGGCCTGCTTCTTCTTGCCAGTGAGAATCAAATGCCCGTAAAGGTTGTGGCTCACGCCCCTTGGAAGGCTCCCGCTCATTACGAGATAATCCATATCCCTGATGTTGAGGATCTGCTGATAAAACCGGGTGATTTCAGTGGCGTCCACCTCGGGCCCGGCCGCGCTGATAATAAATTGTCTTCCCGAGGCCTGCTCCTTTAATATGATATTGGTCCTGGTTTCCTTGGAAATTTTGGTGAAGTCGGTCAGGACCCCGGCGTTGATGAGCAGCCCCTCCAGATGCAGCCCGTCATAACCGCCCACGAGGCCCAGGGCAACGCTCTGACCGCCGATCTCCCTGATGACACGCGAGACATCGATACCCTTTCCAGCCGCGTAAAAGGTCTCATGGATAATGCGGGTGGTGTCATCTTCCTTCAGAATATCGACCGTAACGGCCCTGTCCAGGGCCGGATTCAGTGTAACCGTGTAGATCATCTATCTCCTTTCGCGAACGTGATTAATTGAAAACCGGAACATATTTATAACATCCTGTATTGTCATTCTCAACAGATACTTATAAAGAGGAACCACGGATTCCGATATCTCTCAATTGGGAACTCTGAATTCCAATGTGCAATTTACCTCATTTTATGATATAATCTATTTATTTTACAAAATGGCGCGGGCTGAAATTTCCGGAAAAGAAGAACTGCTTATTCCTGTCTTGGCAGGGGTTGAAAATAATATTTACATAATATCAAATAGTTATCGAATGGCATAGAAATTGATAACTCTATAAGTTCTGGAAGAATGTTTTTGGGGTGTCCCATGGGGCAGTGTAAATAAAAAAAAATGAAAAAAGGAGGAGATAGAAAGATGAAAAAATTAGGATTAGTGTTGTTATTCGCGTTTTTATTGTCCGGCTGCGGGACCGCGGCCAAGGAGTCGGAATTCTGGCAGCACAGCAGCATGTATTCGAGCTGGGAACACATGGGGTTCAGCATGTGGGGATATAAAAATCCCACCAATGAGACCCTCAAAGAGTCAAAGTCGGAGGATTGGTGGGGAATCCCCATAGAAGGGAAATAGTGAACAGGGTGGAACTGCAGATCATAGATAAAAATTAGAGAGGCGGAGTCATTATGAAAAAGATAATAAGAGCGGTAATGATCATTTCTTTGGCCCTGTTCCTGTTATTTTTAGTGAACGCGTGCGCAAAGAAGCAGTTAAAGACAGAGTCTGAAGTCACGCCCGTAATAAAAGCCCCATCGGCCGTCGAGTCCAAGGAGGCCGAAGAGGCGGCCAGGAAGAAGGCGGAGGCCGAAGAGGCGGTAAAAAAGAAAGCGGAGGCCGAAGAGGCGGCTAAACTTCGGGAAAAGGAGATGGCCCAGAAACTCCTTGAGGAGACTCAGGCCTTTGAATCGGAGAAAATATACTTTGATTTCGACAAGTCGGACCTGAAACCGGATGCGCGGGCGATCCTGGATAAAAAGGCCGCATGGCTCAGGGCCAATCCCGAATATTCAATCAGGATTGAGGGTAATTGCGACGAAAGGGGCACGATCGAGTACAACCTGGCCCTGGGTGAGCGGAGGGCCGTTGCTGCCAAAGATTATCTCGTTGCCCTGGGGATCTCAGGGGACAGGATAGCGACCCTCAGTTACGGGGAGGAAAGACCCGCTGATCCGGGCCATAATGAACAGGCCTGGGCAAAAAACCGCCGCGATGAATTTAAACTGTTGAAATAGCCCCTTCCGATCATGAAAGGGCCATATGTATCTCTCCCCGGGACCCTGTTTCAAAAGGGCCCTTGAGGAGAGATGATTTTTACATTTTCTCCAGGATGGACCGGTAGACATCCGAATATTCCCGGGCTGAACGGTCCCAGGAAAAGTCCTCCCTCATGCCGTTGGCAATCAGGGCCTTCCATTTTGCCTGGTCCCCAAATAGTCCGACTGCCCGTCTCACCTCCTTCAGGAAGGCGCCCGCCTCATAGGGGCCGAACTTGAATCCGTTCCCCTTCAGCGTCTTTTCATCAAAGGGGCTGATAGTATCGTTGAGACCGCCCGTGGCCCGAACCAGCGGCGCCGTGCCGTACTTCAGGCCGTACATCTGGGTGAGCCCGCATGGTTCATACCTGGATGGTATGAGAAGGATATCGGCCCCGGCCATTATCCTGTGGGCCAAGGGGTCGTTAAACCCCGTGTGGAGTCCGACCCTTCCCGGGTGGCCCTGGGCAGCCTTTATGATAGACTCCTGAATGCTCTCATCCCCGGATCCAAGGACGACCAGCCCGGTGTCCAGGGCAAGAATATCGTCAAGGATCTCAATAAGGATATCCAGACCCTTCTGGCGGTCCAGCCGGGAGATCATCCCGAAAAGGGGCCTGCCATTGAGGGAGGGATCGAGGCCCATCTCTTTTATCAGGGATTCCTTGCACCTCCCTTTGCCCTCCATTTTTTCAGGGGAATAGGGGAGAGGGAGATAGGGGTCCCTTGCCGGGTCCCAGAGGTCGTAGTCAACCCCGTTCAGGATTCCGGAGAGGGCCTTTCCACGGCCCTTGAGCAGTCCTTCCATGCCCATTCCGAATTCCGGGGTCCGGATCTCCTGGGCGTATGTGGGGCTCACGGTGGTGACCGCGTCCGAATAGACGATCCCTGCCTTCAGGAGGCTGATATTTCCCCAGTATTCCAGTCCCAGGATGTGAAAGAAATCCCTATCGGAAAGCCCGGTCACGGGCAGCCTGGCCGAGGGGAAGATGCCCTGATATCCCATGTTGTGGATGGTGAAGACCGTTGCAGGTGCTGAAAGATCTTTTGAGGACCCGTAGGGCCCCTTCAGCAGCGCGGGGACGAGACCGGTCTGCCAGTCGTGACAGTGGATGACATCCGGAACGAAGGGGAGTCTTTGTGCGAGCCTCAATGCCGAGTGGGAAAAGAAGGTGAAACGCTCAAGGTTGTCGTAATAGTCCCCATTATCGTTGCCATAGAGGTTTGGCCTGTCGTAGAGGTCTTCACGTTTGAGAAAATAGACGGGGACCCCGTCCTGTGTGGAGGTCTCAAGCACGTCGGAGGCAAGGACCTTGTCGCCCAGGGGGGCTTCAAGGCCTTTGATTAAGAGCCGGTTTTTAAAGCCGCCCTCCCTGACGGTCCTGTAATAGGGCATGACCAGCCTCACGTCCACGCCGAGCCTTTTTAAGGCCCGGGGCAGGGAGCCCGCAACGTCCGCCAGACCCCCGCTCTTGGCATAGGGTACGACCTCCGGCGAGAGAAAGAGCACCTTAAGATTTCCCATAACATTTTCACCTGAGGGCCTTGGGGCCCTTTATAAGGGTTGTTTCATATCATCATGTATACGCCATAATCGTCTTAATTTCAACAACGATGGGATTCCGGCAATCTTGAAATTTTTATAATCCTGTGCCATGCTATCTGGTATAATTCATATAAGCAGTTATGACCTTGATAAACAGGGATCAAGAGGAGACCCATTCTTATGGAAATGGCAGAAAACACAATAGAGCATACCAACAAGAACGTCGCGCTGCTGATAGCTTCTATGAGCTCTTTTCTTACCCCTTTTACATCGTCTTCAGTTAATATTGCCCTTCCGTCAATTGACAGGGAGCTTTCGCTGCATGCATTGGAACTGAGCTGGATAGCGACCGCTTATCTTCTCGCAGCAGCCATTCTCCTCGTGCCCTTTGGCCGCATTGCCGACATCTACGGAAGAAAAAAGATTTTTTTGTTCGGCATGATAGTTGACGCAGCGGCATCTGTTATGTGCGCTATTTCACACTCGGGTCCCTGGCTAATCGCCTTTCGGGCCTTGCAGGGGGTTGGGGGCGCGATGATTTTCGGCACGGGCATCGCGATTTTGACTTCCGTGTTCCCAGCCAAGGAGCGGGGTCGAGCCCTTGGGATAAATGTGGCAGCGGTTTACTCCGGCCTGTCCATGGGACCGCTTGTCGGCGGTTCTTTGACCGAGCACCTGGGATGGCGGAGTATTTTCATCCTGAACTCGGTGCTGGGTTTAATAGTCATTACTGCGGTATTATGGAAGCTGAAGGGTGAATGGGCGGGGGCCAGGGGGGAAAGGTTTGATTACATAGGCGCGATTATTTACAGCCTGGGCATGGTGGCGGTAATGTTAGGGTTTTCAATGCTGCCTGACTTCAAAGGCGGCCTCCTGCTTTTCCTTGGCATATGTGGCGTCGTGGCTTTCGTGAGATGGGAGCTGAGGATAGAGCAACCGATTATCAATATGGGCCTGTTCAAAGATAATACCGTCTTTAGATATTCGAATCTGGCGGCATTGATCAACTACAGCGCCACTTTCGCCGTGGCCTTCCTCCTTAGTCTCTACCTGCAATATATAAAAGGCTTCACGGCGGAACACGCCGGAATAATACTCATGATCCAGCCCGTGATGCAGATTATCTGCTCACCGATTGCCGGCAGCCTTTCCGATAGATTGGAACCGCGCATCCTGGCGACCGCGGGGATGGCACTCACCACCATAGGACTTCTGATGCTTAGCCTTCTGGGGAGCAGTACCATGCTGATGTTTATCATGCTCACTCTGGTAATTCTGGGAATCGGGTTCGGCTTTTTCTCTTCCCCCAATACCAACGCGGTGATGTCCTCTGTGGAGAAAAAGTTCTACGGGATAGCATCCAGTATGCTGGGCACGATGCGGCTGACCGGACAGATGTTCAGCATGGGCATGACTTTGCTGCTCTTTGCCCTTTTTATCGGCCCTGTTCAGATAACGCCTGAGACCTACCCTTCCTTCTTAACATGTATGAAAGCGGCATTTATAATCTCTGCGGCCCTATGTTTTGCGGGTATTTTTGCCTCCATCGCCAGGGGCAAGACACACGGGGACACTCAACATCCCTAAATGACTATGCTATTTAAATAAACAGGCCCCATCCGGAAAAACACCCCTCCATCACGAATAACCTACTTTTCAGGCTTCCGCTGCCTTGTCTTCATCTCTTACTGGCAGTGAAATTTTTGCGCCATATTCATTTTTTGCTCAAGTTTTTTCTCAATAATAACGAAACAGTGAAAATGAAGAAGGGTATGACTTTCGATGGATGATGAAACGTTATCAGTCAATAGGGTTGCAACCTTGTGCGGTGTGGACCACAGCACAGTAGGCTATTGGATACGCAAAAAGAAGCTCTACGCTGATCGCTCGGGTGGTAACTATAAGATAACGCTGAATGACCTGATGATTTATCTGAAGTCTTCCGGACGTAAAATTCCTCTGGACCTTCTTGATAAAAACACGAGCGCTCCCTGTTTTGGAACGATTCGGAATTGTTGGGATTACTGGGAAGATAGCGCGCATGGCAGTCAATGTATAGACTGCGTCGTTTAACGCAATAGTCTCGAAAACTGTATTACAGCCTCCATGGCCAGCAATTTAAAGTGCAATGTCGAGTGCGATGAATGCGCCTATTATCAGCAGACCTTTCTTCAAAGAATAGGATTTATCCATCAGTTCAATCACCCGGCAGCAGTGTATAAAGGTGTGAATGTGTGGGGCGTCAACGAACAGTTTGCCGACCTATGCGGGAGAGAGGAAAAAGAGTTTATTCGCCTTCGCCAGAATACCCTGCGGCTTGCCGCAGGGATGAATGGCGAGGTGAACCACGGCGAAGCTTGCAAAAGCGAAGCCGGGTTGCTATGGCGGAATTCCGCTTGATACCCCACCGCTTGCGGTGGGGAGCTTCATTGGTATGGGTATAGAGTATTTATTCCACCCCGATTCCCTGGAAGCAGCCATATCTATTATAAAAAGGCAAAATCTCAATGATCCGAATGTACCGGATACGTATCATGCCCATCTAAGAAACAGGGAACAGGGTAAAATAGGGGTACGAATTTCAGTTTATCCGCTCAAAGAGCCGTCAGGGGCATTTCTCATGATGGCTAGGAGTGAATATGAAGGCGATTGTGGTAATTAATCTTAAGGAAAGGAGAAAACAAAATGGCTGAATGTGAACTATTAGCGAAGTGCTTGTTTTTCAATGACAAAATGCCCGAAACCAAGGGCATCGGAAGGATGTACAAAGATATGTTCTGCCTGGGCAATAATTCCAATTGTGCCAGATTTTTGGTCGCCAAAGAATTAGGGAGAGAAAAGGTCCCTGCGGATTTATATCCCAATATGTCTGACAGGGCTAATCAGTTGACTGGCAGGTGATTTCCACTTATTGATTCACGAGCTTCCCGATCAGGCGGAAAGAGGTCTGCACGGCAATCAAGCTGCACCTGCGCCGTCTGGTCGGGCACAGCCATTTTTGTCTGAATGTTTTCCTTTAGATTTTTATGGGAGCAGGTCCTATGTCCTTTTAATTCGAATCACAGGCAAAAAACACCTCTAAATAGAGCGACTTTCACTCGAAAATATAGCTGAAAAATGATCACTTGCCCGCCTCCGGTCGATTAAACATTTTGACCCTATCCCCGTTGTTGATCAGCTTGAAATAAGAATCCACGAAAAAGCAGTAGCCTAAATATGCCTTCATCAATTTTGTTCACAAAATCTCTCCCTGCCACAACCGTTTCAGAAAATCCTCCCAGTGGATCGCCTGGATGTTCGCCTGGCGAGTGGCAACTGTATCCTGGCTCACTATAAAAAGATCAGTAAATATCCGCTCTTCGGCAAGCGCTTTAAGCCCTTTGAAATCTCCCGGCACCACCCGCGTTGTCGCCTTGACTTCCACAGCGATCCTCTCTCCGATAAGAAAATCCACCTCATGGCCATGGGTGGATCGCCAGTATGTGAAAGGAAGCTTTATCCTGTTATAGCTCAAGTACGCCCGAATCTCCATGCCGATGAACTGCTCAAAGCTCTTACCGTACAAATCGGAGTTGCGATCAAGTACTCGGGTACCCGCAAGGGTGTGAGTGACCCCAGGATCAAAAAAATAAAACTTTCCTGACTTAATCGCCTTCCTTTTTATGGATTCCATCCAGGCGGGCAGGAGAAATCCAATCAGGGTGTCTTCAAGGAGACCGACATACTCTCTTACAGTGGATGCAGCCACCTGACAGTCATTTGCAAGCTTGGTGAAATTAATCACTTCCCCGTTTGCCAGGGCAATGGATCGGAGAAAACGGGCAAAGGGCGGCAGGTTCCGGATAAGACCTTCGGACATTATTTCTTCTTTGAGGTACGTATTAACATACGCGTCGAGCTCTTCTTCCGGGAATTCACTAAGATAGACAGGGGGCAATCCACCATAACGAAGATATCTTCCCAGATCGAAATCCGGTATTTCCTTCCATGTCAGTGGAAACAACCTTGCCTCCCAAACACGGCCTGCAAGAAGATTTGCCTGTCCTCTCCGAAGCTTCCTGGCGCTGCTGCCGGTTAACAGGAACCTGATTTTCCGGTTTTCAATGAGGCGGTGGACCTCATTGAGCAATGCCGGGATGCGCTGAATTTCGTCAATAACAATGAGCCGGGGATCACCGGCATCGATGATTGCTTCCAGGTCATGCGGCGCTGCGGATAACCCCAAAAACAATCGGGAGTTCAGAAGATCGATAATGGTCGCCGAGTCAGATAACTGCCTTTTGACCAGGGTTGACTTCCCGGTCGCCCTGGGACCGAACAGGAAAAAGGACTTTTTCTCTAATAGTTTTTTTAAATCGATAATGCGGCCTATTTCCATATCACAACCGTATTGCTGAATTTCCGGATAATCAGCAATATATTAGTGGTTTTTCCAAAAGTCAACCCAAAAAGATTAAGAGATTGATAAAAGGGATCTGAAACGTACGAAGATCCACCTCCGCATCTACCTTGTCTTGAAGTAACAGGATAACCCGTGGAGCCCCACGGTCAGGAGCCCCTGGAACCTTTGGTGCGGCGCAACCCGCCGATGCTCCAAACAATTACGGTAAAATTCCAAAAAGGAAACGCTGATTTCAAAACCATTGATCCCTTGTCCCTAAGCTATTAGCCATGAGGTATTATCACCTGTAGCGATAATTCTTGACTTTTATGACCATTTTCATTAATAAATCCTAACCTATATCAATTTAATATAAATAACAATAAAAACCCATGTTCTCAAATCCCTCCTTCCTGTCAGTCTGAAATATAGATTGAAGTTCTAAGTTGACAGGATAAATAGTAAGGTATATTATCCTACCAATTATATGGATAAATTGGAGGTATAAAATGGGGGGCAAAAAAAAGGTCAGCTTAACTCTCGATGAAGATCTTTGTATAGACATTGAAAAGGCGGCAAAGGCTTTTAATATGCCAAAAAGTCAACTTGCCCGGATGGCCTTCAGGTTGTGGCTGGAAAGAGAGACCGAGGCATTGATGGCGAAAGGTTATGAAGAAATGGCCAAAGAAGACAATGAGTTCGCCAGCCTTACCTTTCAGGCCCAAAAGGAAATTTTATAATGGATGGTTTTCCCCGGCGGGGCGAGGTATGGCTGGTTAACTGGAATCCAGCCAGGGGGAGCGAACAGTCAGGCATACGTCCGGCGCTCGTTATCCAGAACGACATCGGCAATGAAAAGGCGCCGACAACCATTGTGGCCGCGATTTCAAGCTCAGTGAGGCTTTATCCGATGAACGTTGAAATAAACCCTCCCGAGGGCGGTCTGGACCGCCCTTCGATCATAAAAACAAGCCAGATACTCACGGTTTCAAAAGAAAGACTGGAAAAATGCCTTGGCACTCTCGGCAAAGAGAGAATGGGTGAAGTGGATAAAGCCATCAAATTGAGCCTGGCCTTATCATAAAAGGGCCATAAAAGGAGGATCCGGGATGAAGAATGTGGAAATGAAAGTTGAGGGAAATATCCTGAAAATCGAGATTGACCTTTCAAAAGAGTTTGGTCCGTCTTCTTCGGGCAAAACAATCATCATAGCCTCGACAGAGGGGAATGTAAGCATACCGGGCGCTGAAGAGAAAAAGATCGGCCTGAATGTTTACCGGAAGAAGTGAGAAGCCACCAACACACAGGCGTTCCCGCTGCCCTTCGCTCGTTTTCTATGTGTGTTTTAACTCTTTTTCTGTCCACCTTCCTCTGACAACTGTCGTCTGGTGTGTCGATAGTTGCCTATTTTAAATAAGGCAACAGATGAACGGAATAAACCGCGCGGATATCAGACCGGGAGCCCGTGTGAAGGTTGTTCAAAAACAGGACCAGAGATCCGGAAAACCCTGTTTCTCAGATTGAAAGCAGGGTTTTGTTCTTCATTGCTTTTATTTTCTTGACATTTCAAGAAATCTGTTATATTCATGAATCATGCTTAAAAAAAGATATAAATCAGCGAAGCAAATTGATGGGGTCATCGACCTGGAGAGGCTGAGGTCAGGTCCTGAGAAGTGCATTGAACGAAAGCCTGAGCAGTTCCTGGATCTCACATATCCCTCTGAGGATATCCATTCCATGCTCAGGTCCCTCAGTATGAGGTTTTGCGAGGATCAGCCTGAAGGCAACGGCGTCATCCTGGCAGAGTCCGTAAAGGGGCTTGGGAAGTCCCACGCATTGCTCACTGCATATCATCTCTTTGCAAACAGAGGGGTCGCAACAAAGTGGATGCAGGATATAGGGTACAAATGGAATCCGCCCGCTGATCCTCACATTATCATAAAGAAGTTCACAGACGAATACCTTCCTTTTGATTCTTTGTGGTCGGTGGTTGATCGGGAGATCGAGGCCGGCTGGACCCCGGAACGCCCTCCTTCCTTGGATGAACTCCGGAAGGCCCTCGGCAACAGGTCTCTGATCCTTATATTTGACGAGTTGGAACGGGGTTTGTCCAATATTGTCGATCCGGCAAAGAGCAGCCAGAACCTGACATTCCTTCAGATGGTATCTGAGGAGGCCAACCGCACCAGCCAGGTCACCCTCTTTGCGGCCATCTATGACGGTTCAACAGAGCCTGGAGCCACATTAAGACGCATCACGCCAAGAATTGAACTGAGATTCCGGAATCCCGAGGATCGCGCAGCAATTGTGAGACATCGGCTTTTTTCGAATGCAGATTCCTATGATCACTCCGCTGCCGATGCATTAATCCGCTCCTATAGTAATGCATGGAAGCACCATGGCGTTGAGGTTTCTGAAGAATACTTGAGCCGTTGTTGGAAGACCTTTCCGTTCCTGCCTGATCTGATTGAGCTTATTTTCGAGAGGGTCAGCGTTTCCGGCAATTCCAGGAGGGCGAGCCCTTGCCTGCGGAAGCCCCCGAGCTATTCATTGATAGGGAAAGGAGAATCGCAGTGATCCAGGGCCGCTGCCACAACCGGCCCCAGGCCCCTTCTCCGTCCCAGTCCCTTTTTCGTCACGACGGGATCAGTCTCATGGAGGTCCTCACACCCTGGCTGGTGCTGGGGTCCATGGAGGTTTAGTATGAAACGAAAAGTAGGAACACTTATAGAGGAAGACGTCATCAAGCTTGCGAAGAGGCGGGCAGTCGAAGAAAACCGGCCCCTGAGCGACCTGATACAGGATGCCCTGGTCTCCTATCTCGGCAACAAGGTCTCCGACCCCCGCATACGTGAAGCGGCTTACAGGACCTTCTGCGAGCAGCCTATCCGGCTGAGCCGTGACCAGTTTGAGGAACTCCTGAAAGAGGATGCCTGGGACCGATGAATCCGGATGATATTCAGAGCGGAAGTCTGTGTGTGGCAGACACCAATGTGCTGCTCTATGCGGAGCAGGGAGCTTCCCAGCAATCCCAGCGGCTTCTGAGGCGATGTGCAACAGGAGACCTTCTTATCTCCTTGCCGCAGACCGTGTGGCATGAGTTGACACACAAGCTGATGTTGGCCGAAGCCTTGATGAATGGAAGCATCTCCGGTCCCAATCCGGCGCATAAGCTGGCACGGAGGCCGGAGGTGGTGAAAAGGCTCGGTCTCTACAGGGAGAAGATCTCTTCCCTCGTGAAGCTCGGCCTCGGATTCGAGCCGTGCACCGGCGCCGACTTCTTTGAGACCGCCTTTACATGTCAGGAGAGATACGGCCTGCTCATGAACGACTCACTCATCCTCGCCACGGCGCTTCGGCTCAAGGCCGATGTGCTCGTGACCGCGGATGCGGCCTTTCGGGATGTGGTCGATCTTCAGGTGGCCATGCCATCGGACCTCAAACCATGACACCCCGGGAATACATACCTCGTGCCATCGAGGTGGGGTTTCCCATCGTTGAAATCAACCGCCTTGCCGTGCCTGAGCGCAACTCCTTCAAGCCCATCTACCAGATGCACAAGTGGTTCGCCCGAAGGGCCTCCTGCGTCTTCAGGGCCATTCTGCTCGGGGCCCTGAAGCCCGCCCTGGGACCGGACGGTATGCCCACCGACCTGATGGAGGAGTTTTACAAAGATCACACCCATGATCCGGATACGGCCGGAAAAGCCGTCCTTGACCCCTTCATGGGCGGCGGCACCACCGTGGTCGAGGCCCTTCGACTCGGCTGCAGGGTGGTGGGTATCGACCTCAATCCCGTGGCCTGGTTCATAGTCAAGACGGAAGTGGAGCCCGTGGACTTGGATGATCTCCAGGTCGCCTTTGATCGCCTTGCAGAGCGGCCCGTTGCCTGGAACCGGGACAGGCCCCTTCGAGAGACCCTCCTGGGCCTTTATAAAACCGAGGTGGAAGAAGGGATTGACGCGGATGTGATCTATACCTTCTGGGTCAAGCACGCGGTCTGTACGGACCCGAACTGCGGCCGGGAAGTCCCCCTTTTCAAGGACTACATCATCGCCCGCAAGGCCCCATCGGTGCGCTACCACCCGGACGCCGCCTGTCCCCAGGCGACATTAACCGAAGGGAGGTTGAGCTCTTTATTCGCAGGATCCTGACCTCAAAGGCCAATGAACTTGATGCCTGCAACCTGGGATGGGTGCAAATGGTTTTTCGAAGGCCGCTCAGGCGGGCGGATGACTTCTGGTTTGAGGCAGGAGGACGCATGAGGGTCTCACTAAGGCCGATTTTCGGCTCGCCCATGAAAGAAACCGACGTGAGTGGAAATGAATATTACCTGGTAGGGTTTAACCTGACATGACCGAAACAGCAGCGAAATATGAATCCCCTTCTGATATCAGCCCTAACGACAGGGTCAGCGTACCCACAAGGCCTGATTTAGGCACCGGTGAGGTTCTCAGGATCGCGGAATTCGCGGGCACTTTCAGGGCCGATGTGGTCTTTGACCTGCCTGAAGGCAGGAGGCTTGAAACCCTGCCCCTTGAGATCCTGAAACGCACCGGCGACATGTGGGAGCGTTTGGCTTCAGGGGAACTGGATGATCCGGGGGATTACCGGCTCAAGCAGACGGCCTTTGAGCTCATCCATTCGAACAACGGCGGGGAGCTGACGGCCAGCCGGGTCAATCTCCTGCCCCACCAGATCCTGCTGGTACACGACCTTGTTGCCAGGGAGGACCGTTGTGTGCTCATTGCGGATGAGGTGGGCCTTGGCAAGACCATCGAGACCGGCATGTTGCTGCGGGAGCTCATGGCAAGGGGCGAGATCGAGAGAATCCTTATCGTGACACCTGCGGGACTGACCCGAAACTGGCGCCACGAGCTGGAGGATTGCTTCAGGCTTCATTTCGAAATCCTCAACCATGATTTCTCGGACCATGGCGCGGCCACCTGGGAAAAGCACCGCCTTGTGATCGCCTCCATCGACACACTGAAACAGCCAAGGCGGGTTCAGCGCCTTCTTTCCGCGCCCCCCTGGGATCTCATTGTCTTCGATGAGGCCCACCATCTGACCCGGACAAAGACCGGAAAAAAGACTCGGACAACTCAGAACTACAAACTGGCCGAGGCACTGAGGGGACACACACGTGATCTCCTTTTTCTCAGCGCAACACCTCATCAGGGAAACGCCTACAAGTTCTGGTCCCTGGTTCAGCTTCTCAATGACCGGCTCTTCTCCGGGCCTGATGATCTTGTTAGGCACAGGGGGCTGCTTCCTCGGATTCTGATACGAAGGACAAAGCGGGAAGTCACGGACGCCCGGGGGGAACCGATTTTCTGCAGGAGGCAGGTGTATACCGAAACCTTCAGCCTCGCGCCCAAGGAAAGGTTCTTCTACGAGAAGCTGAGCGAATATCTGAGAGAAGGTTATGATGCGGCCGGGATCGATCAGACCCGTACCACGAACAAACAGAGGGCCATCGGATTTGTGATGGTCACCTTTCAGAAGATCATGTCCTCGAGCCCCAGGGCGATCCTCCAGGCCCTTCGTCGAAGGCTGCTTGTCCTGTTGACCAGAAAGCAGATCCAGCTCGAAGCCAAGAGGCGGGGCGGCGCCCGTGTGGCCGAGCAGATCATGGAAATACAGGATGAGATGACTCGCCTGGCGACGGAGATCCTCGGTCTGGACAGGGACACGCATATTGATGCAGAGGCCTATGTGGCGCGGGTGCGGCGGCGTATCCTTAAAAAAATGGAAGACAGCTATGAGACAACAAGCTGGTCCCTGGACTCAGATGAGGAGGCCGAGGACGGGGTGTTTGCAGAGGCGGATATCCCCAATGAAATCAACAAAGTGAGAGAAATCATCCTCCTTGTGCCCGGAGGGAGAGACCGGCGCTTTGATACCCTCCTCAGGGCCGTAAGTGACCTATCGAGCCAGAGTCCTAATGAGAAGTTCATTATCTTTACGCAATATCGGGACACTCTCCAGTTCTTGCAGGAAGAGCTGGGGAGTGTTTTCGGGGAGCATCGCATCGCCCATATCAAGGGCGGTCCCATCGAAGACAAGATCGCGGCTATGGAGGCCTTTTGGAAAGAGGATGGGGCCCGTTTTCTGATCAGCACCTCGGCCGGCGGGGAGGGAGTGAATCTCCAGGTCGGACGGATTCTCTTCAACTATGATCTGCCATGGAATCCCATGGCCGTGGAGCAAAGAATCGGTCGGGTACACCGCTACGGCCAGCGAGACACCGTCCAGGTCTATAACCTATTGGCTGAAAATACGGTCGAGGAGCAGATCTACGGCATACTGGAGAGGAAACTGCTTGAGATCGCCGGATCAATCGGCCACACAGATGAATCCGGACAGCTCCAGGAGGATTTCCGCTGGGATATCCTGGGGTTCCTTGGAAGCAGGCCGGATTACCAGGATCTCTATAAGAGGGCACTGGTGGACAGGGACTACCGGCACACCGAGGAAGAGGTGCAGAGAATGATCGAAGAGGCGGTGCGTGCCCGTGAAGCCTTGAGTGATCTTACTCAGGATTTCAGCGGATTCAATCTTGAGCACTACAAGAGGCTGGAAGGCAGGTACACCATGGCGGAACTGGGCGAATGGGTCAGGGAAGGAATTCTCAGGCTGGGAGGCGCGGTTATCCCGGAGGGCGATTTCTGGATACTGATGACTCCGGAACCCCTTAAACAGAAGTATCATTTAGCCCCACGTTATGAAAAGGTCTGTTTTGACCGGGGCGTTGCCATGCGGACTCGGGGTAGCGAGCTGGGCGGGATCGGCCATCCAATGGTTAACGCCCTTATCGAAGAAATCCTGAAGCCGGGTTTTCAGGGAAGCGTGTCCGCAGATGGCGCCGATGGAAGGGTACATGCCCATTATCTTGTCAAATACAAGAATCAGAAAGGACATATCCAGGGCAGAGTCCTTAATTTTTCTTATGATGCGAACAACGGAGAAGTGACCATGCCCCCCCGTTTTCAAGACATCAAAGGGAAAGCCATGTCCAAAATTTCAGCCGATACTGAGGAGGCCAGAGACAGAATTGAGAGCGCCTTGCAGCAAGCCCTAATAGAATGGCTCCCGGACCGCCAATCCCGTGCAAGTCTTCAGGTTAGCCTAATAGGCCTTCATACCGGATAGTCCGCATAGAATTAAACAAAAAGGCTACCCACGATATAATTGAGTATTTGAGGATCAAATCTGAGGCAAAAAGCCGTCGTGAAAATGGGGCAGGTCTTTGGTCCTTTTTACATTGAAAAGATGTCATTTATCAAAAAAGGCAGTACTGCCTTTTTTTGTAAATAGCCTGAGACAGCCGCCCGGGGAAGGCCTGATCCTGAAATCTTCTCCTGAATCCGCATTTGGTAAAAATGCCAGTACTGGCATTTTTACCAAATAGACTTGATTGTCGGCATGTACCTCTCCACCCGCTCCCGGCCTTGTGGCTAACAAATAGAATCGAGATCTTGTTGCCAGGAATAACCTATTGCAATTTCAGGAAATATTCGAAAAGATAAATGG
>CAZGIZ010000010.1:28731-51229 GCA_964526655.1 uncultured Desulfobacteraceae bacterium
ATGGAACGAGAGGATATTCAACAGGCCATTGAATATGCCGCGTGGCTAACAGATTGCTTGGCCCGACCCAAAAAAATCATAAAACATGTCTCTTGACTAAAATATGATAGTGATATACAGTTATATATATCATCCTTGAGGAACAGGGAGGTATAGGCAGAATGGGAAGCCAGAGGACAATTATTACCATATCCGATGAAGACAAGGCCTGGCTTGAGAGCTACAGCAATATCAGCGGCATATCCATGGCCGAAGCGATCCGCCGGGGGATCTCCCAATTGAAGGAACGGGAGGAAAGAAACACCTTCCTGACCCTCGTTGAGGAAACCAGGGGCATCTGGAGCAAGGGGGACGGTCTGTCATATCAGGAAAAGATCAGATCCGAGTGGAGACAGCCTGAATGATAGAGTTGCTCTTAGACTCGGTGATCCTCATTGATCACTTCAATAATGAAAAAAAGGCGACGCGATTTCTTGCTGGCCTTGATCCGAATAAGGTGGCGATTTCAGTTATAACAAGGGCGGAGATCCTTGTCGGATTAGAGAGCGGGCAGGGAGTTGAAAAAGCGAAATCTCTTCTGGATCAATTCACACTTTTGACCATTGACAAAGCGACCGCCGACAAGGCCGCTGAACTGAGGCGGAAGTTCGGATGGAAACTCCCGGATGCCTTCCAGGCAGCTATTGCGACAAATCGCGGGATAATATTGATGACTCGAAACACAAAGGATTTCAATCCCAAAAAGCACACCTTTGTAAAGATTCCTTACCATCTGCCTTGATCACGTTTTAAGACTTCGGGACACCGGGTCACAGCTTAATCATTAAATATTCGGGGAAACCGGAAAAGGCGCCATGCCTGCCGTTGATTATTGTTTGCACTTAATCTGCTGTTTTCAAATAGCTGTATAAATAGCAATCCATACCATTTTAATATGGTATATACTATTTGCTTGCGATAATGCCTGTTTATACTTAACAAACACAGGATAAAAGTATATGGTGCTCCCATGGAGTCGGAGGGGAAGGAGTGGGGAGAAATCCAAATCTTAAAGACGGGAGAAGGAGACCGGGGATGGATGGAAAAGATGCACTGAGAAGGATTGTCGGCAGCACCAACCTGTTTAATGACCCAGGCCGCCTCGAGGAATACTCCAAAGACGAAGGCTTCATTCACCCAAACCAGCCGGCATATGTGGTTAGGCCCGGGAATGTCGATGAACTGCGGCGAATCGTGACATGGGCAAATGAGACCCTTACCTCACTGGTACCCGTAAGCTCAGGAGGGCCTCATTTCCGTGGTGATACCATTCCCGGCGCCAGTGGAGCCGTCATTGTGGACCTGAGCGGTATGAAGAAGATAATGAGGGTTGATCGTAAAAACAGGGTGGCCATGATTGAGCCCGGCGTAACCTTTGGCGAACTGCAGGCCGAGCTGGAGAAAAGCGGGCTGAGACTGAACATGCCTCTGCTCCCCCGCAGCCGGAAATCCGTGGTGGGAAGCGTGCTGGAGAGAGAGCCGGTAATTATGCCCAAATATCACTGGGACAGCGTTGATCCCCTGGCCTGTACGGAGGTCATCTTCGGCAGCGGTGATATGTATAGAACGGGGGCGGCGGCAGGTCCTGGCACGGTAGAGGAGCAATGGAAATCAGGTGGGGCTCAGAAATCTCCTGCTGACCCTATGGTAGACTGGGTCCGGCTGGTTCAGGGCGCACAGGGAACCATGGGTATTGTAACCTGGGCAACGATACGATGCGAGCTCATGCCCACGCTTGAAGAACCCTTTATGGCCGGTTCGTCAGGTCTTCCCAACCTGTGCGAGCTTATCCACTGGCTAATCAGGCTCGGCCTGGCGGATGAATGTCTGGTCCTGAACAACGCAAACCTGGCCCGTATTCTGGGCAACCAGCGGCCCGAGGCATATCAGGACCTGCGGGACAGCCTGCCCCCCTGGGTCCTGTTTTTCTCTATCAGTGGGTATGAATATTTTCCTGAAGAAAAGGTGGCCTATCAAGTGGAGAGAATGACGGAAATGGCCAAACAAGCGGAGGTGGAACCCGTTAAGGAGCTTGGCAAGATCTCGGCAGCGGAGCTGCTGAATATTTTGCGGAGGCCCTCGGAGGACCCCTACTGGAAACTGAGGGATAAAGGCTCGTGCCATGACATATTCTGCCTGGCTACCCATGACAGACTCCCGGAGCTTGTCAGGGTCATGCACGAGGCTGCTGACAGGTACGGCTACCCCGTGCCGGATATGGGGATGTACCTGCAACCCAGGGTGCAGGGTACGGGCTACCACTGTGAATTCAACCTGTTCTTTGATCCTTCCGACCAGGAAGGAGTGGATAACCTTAAGGAATTATCCGGCCATGCGGTTCGATCTCTTATGGATAAGGGGGCTTTTTTCTCACGGCCCTACGGCGCCTGGGCGGATATGGCCTATGATAGAGATGCCGAAGCAACGGCCGCCTTGAGAAAAATCAAGGGCATCGTGGACCCCAACAACATTATGAACCCTGGGAAACTGTGCTTTTTTAAATAGGGACTGAGGAGGGAAAAATTGTCGCTAAAGGATTGTCGTGATGACCTGGAGTGGTGCAGCCGTTGTTCATGCTGCAAGTTCATCCCGCTGGAGGCAATAGCCGGTTACGATTTTGCCGCGGTCTGTCCCAGCATTTCAAGGTATAATTTCCACAGCTACTCAGCGGGTGGAAAACTGAACATGGCGCTGGCCCTGTTGAACGGCAGGATCGAATATACGGATGAGCTGGTGGATATGGTATACCAGTGTCAGGCATGCGGCGGCTGCGATGTCTCCTGTAAATATAACAGGGACCTGGAACCCCTGGAGGCCATGTATCAGTTCAGGATCAAGTGTGTTGAGGATGGACAGCTTTTACCCGCTCATATGATTATCATGGACGGCCTGAGGAAAGAGGATAACATGATGGGGGAACCCAAGTCCGGCCGTGGAAATTGGGCGGAGGGCCTGGGAGTGAAAGACCTCACCTCTGAGAAGGCGGAACTCTATTTTCATGCCGGCTGCAGATATAGCTTTGATCAGGAACTGTGGCCGGCGGTCAGGGGCGCGGTAAATCTGCTCACCAAAGCGGGAATTGACGTGGGCATTATGGGGAAAGATGAGGCCTGCTGCGGCGGGCGCGCTTACGAGATCGGATATGAGGGGGAGCTGACCAAGTATGCGGAGCATAACATGGGAATGCTCGCGACAGCCGGCGTCAAAACTCTGGTTACCTCCTGCTCGGATTGCTACCATTCCTTCAAGGTCCTCTACCAGAAGATCGGTAAAGGCCTGGATGTAGAGGTATTGCATATTACGGAGTTTATCGACCGGTTGATAAAAGAGGGCAGGATCAGGCTTACCAGGAAAGTGCCCATGACGGTTACCTATCATGACCCCTGCCACCTGGGGAGAATGGGCGAGCCCTGGATCCCATGGGAGGGCGCGCGGACAAAGGGCTCGGGACAGTTCCTCCTCCATGAACCGCCAAAGGAATTCAGGCGGGGGACGCACGGTATTTACGAGCCTCCCAGGAACATACTCAAGAGCATCCCCGGCCTGAGGTTTGTCGAGATGGAGAGAATCAGGGAGCGTGCCTGGTGCTGCGGCGCAGGCGGGGGGGTCATCGATGCCTTCCCGGACTTTGCCCTGTGGACGGCCCTGGAGAGGATCCGGGAGGCCAAAACCACGGAAGCCGAGGCGATCGTTACGGCCTGTCCATGGTGTAAAAGAATCTTAAGCGATGCGATCAGGGAAAGCAGCGATAGTCTCCTGATATACGATATCGTGGAACTGGTAGAGCAGGCTATCTGAACAGGAGGTTGGATATGGCTCTGGAAAAGGATACCTATAAGGCCCTGGAAGACATTGTGGGGAGCGAGAATATCTCGGAAGAGCCTGCGGTAATGTATGCGTATGCATTACAGTGTTTTACAAAGGCATTTTCAAGGGAACCCTTTGGGCTCAGGCCTGAAGCCGTACTTTTGCCCGGAAGCACGGGGGAGGTTCAGGCGATTGTCCGGGCATGTAACAAACATAATATAAAATTCAAGGCCCTCAGCACGGGGTGGGGGCCTATGAGCTCGGCCGGAAGCGAGGGTATGATTCAATTAGACCTCAGGAGGATGAACCGGATCCTGGAAATTAATGAGAAGGCCATGTATGCCGTGGTGGAACCCTATGTGATTGGCGCCCAGCTTCAGGCCGAGCTCATGAAGAGGGGGTTGAATTGTAACATAACAGGCGCCGGCTCCAATACGTCGGCCCTTCCCCTTTCCGGTCTGATGGGCACAGGGCACACGGCCTTAAGCACGAGTTATAATAATCGTAACGTCCTTGGTGTGGAGTGGGTCCTGCCCACGGGAGAGATCCTGAGGCTGGGCTCCTTGGGATCAGGGGCCGGATGGTTTTGCGGCGACGGGCCCGGCCCCTCATTGAGGGGAATTATCCGGGGCGATAAGACGCCGAACGGCGGTCTGGGCGTATTTACCAAAGCTGCCACCAAACTGTATCACTGGCCGGGGCCAAGGAATATGCGGGTTGAGGGGGCATCACCGGGATATATAACTAATCTTCCGGATACCTTTGCGGCCCATTATATCACCCTCCCTTCATGGGACAAGCTCGCCGAGGCGGGATACAAGATAGGTGAGAGTGAAATAGCGATTGCGTGTGAGAAATTTCCGCCGTGGTTTCTGGCGCATAACCTGGCCGAAAACGGCAGGGAAGGCATTGAGCTGTTTTCCGAGATACGGCCTTTGACCCTGGATAAAGGCCCAAGTCTCCTTGTGATCATAGGGGCCGGGTCTCAACGGGAGTTTGACTACAAGGAAAGGGTATTAAGACAAATCACTTCTGATACTGGTGGTGAGTTTTTGCCTCTGGTGGAAGAGCCGGTAAACGGAAAAAAGCTGGCATGGCACGTTATCAGGACGACCACGGCCAATAGAGAGACCTTTCGTCTCATGGTGGAACAGCAGGCGAGCTTCGGCGCCCGTGACAGTTGGGAATTCGGGATAAAGGAGGCCACGGAAGCGCTCAGGTTAAAGAAGAAGTTTGTAGAGAAGGGCCGGTTTCTGGATGACGGCATCGATAACGGCTGGGTGCTGTTATACGAGCATGGACACATAGGGCATGGTGAGGAGCTATACCTGCTTGATCCCACGGACCCGTCTATCAAAGAGAGCACGTTGGAATATCTGCATGAAACATGGCAGGCCTCCCTGGATAGGGCCCTGGGGCATCATCAGACGGTACGCGGTGACATGGGACACGACCTGTTTGGACCGCGTACCAGCAATTACCACCTGTGGGCACGAAAAATCAAGAAGGCCTTTGACCCCAACGGGGCATCGGAATCCAGCTTTTATATAACGGCGAAGGATTAGTTAGCCGGACAAGCGGTAGGCGCCACAGCAAAATGTGTCAAAGGCAATTCCCGTGTGTTTGTCCCCATCCAGTTTGCATGGAATTTCAGAAATTGTCGGAAATACAAATTCTGGTAAAATCGACAATGCTGTCTTTTTCACCCAATGACCTGAGTCTCCAGGCCCTTTCTTAGGAACCCGAGTCATCTTATGAGAGATAATCACAGCATCGTATACGACAAAATAAGCACCGTATACGATATCAGCAGGCAAGCCAACAACGAGACCGTACAAAAATTGATCAAGTTGCTGTATATGGATCCCGGGTCGATCTTACTCGATATGGGGTGCGGCACGGGTAATTACATGTCTGCCTTAAATCCTATAGCAAAGGCTATAATCGGGATCGATTCCTCCCTCAGCATGATCGGACGCGCGCGATCAAAGGTCCATAATTCAAGTTTCATTTGTGGCGATATCACCTTCCTTCCCTTTGGCTCGGAAACCCTTGGAGGGGCATACGCGATACAGGTGCTCCATCATGTCAGGAATAAGATCGATTTCCTGAAGGAGGTCCACCGTGTCCTCAAGAGGGATTCATATGTCGCGCTTCATTCATGCTCACATGATCAGATGCGGGCGTTCTGGTTTTATCACTATTTCCAAAAGGGTCTTGAAAAGGATCTGGAAAGAATCCCCGATACCGGGGATATCTGTATGCTGCTTGAAAGAAGCGGGTTTCTGAATATCGGCGTTGAGATCTGTTATTATGACACCGTTGTTTCCAATGAGATCCCGGAACGTTATCTTGACGAAAGCTACCGTGGCGGTGTCTCGACATTCGCTCTTCTGACGGAAGATGAGATCGAATCGGGATGTGATAAGATCCGCAGGGATATATCTACAGGTGACGCGGAGCGCGTTGTGCAGGAGAGCCAAGTTAGGGTCTTGAATGAAGTTGGAGGATCGACCATTATCTACGGACGTAAAGGCTGATTCGAACTGCTTAAGATTTTTCAGCATGCAGCGTATTTTTTTGGAACTGATAATTCTTAAAAAAGCCCGGGGGTATATATGGCATATAAAAAGAAATCCTGGCAGGAGAAAATGGCTGTCCTCCCTTACTGGCGGACATTAAAGGCCCAGGGCTTCCTTAATGAAAAATACCCGGGCGGTGTTGAAAGGCATAAAAAACTGCTTGAGCAAGAAGGCTATTCAGTAATTAAAAGGGGCAAGAAATACTATGTCCATGACTTTGAAAAATATTTAGTCAATGTGTAGAAATCCAAAATAAGGGAGTGAGACCATGCCCAAGATCGCATTTGCCAGTATTTCCATGATCGGAGTCCCCTGGATCGACGGTTTAAAGGCGGCAGTTAAACATCAATTTGAGGCATTCGAGCTAAACTGTGTTTACCCTTTGGTCTCTTCATTCGTGGCGGATAGGATAACCTGGGATTATAAGGGTGGAATTAGAGACAGGCAGAAATTGGATAATAACCGATTAATATAAAGAGGAAACTATTAACGTGACAATTGAGAAGGATATCTCAAAAAGGCAGGAACTGCGCTTCAGCCATGATAACGGCCCCTTGGACGAGGTGATCCAACAGCTCATGGGGCTTGCCGGGGGGATCAGGCGTCAGGAAATAGTCCGGGAAATGATAATAGCGGCCCTCAAGGCCGGCCAGGAGGACATCGGAAAGGCGGACCTGAAGCTCATGAACAGCACCCTGAAGGAGATGCGCTTTACGACCAAGGTCTTCGCACCCTATGGCCGGGTAAAGAAGGTCACCATTTTCGGCTCCGCGAGGACCAAGCCCCATGAGGCAATCTATCAATCGGCCAGGGACCTCGGCCGCAGGCTGGCGGAGAGGGGATATATGATCATTACGGGCGGGGGGCCGGGGATCATGCAGGCCGCCAATGAAGGGGCAGGGCCAGAGCATTCCTTCGGGGTGAACATCCGGCTCCCTTTTGAACAAAAAATCAATCCCGTTCTTAAGGACAGCCCGAGAAACATCAACTATAAATACTTTTTTAATCGAAAAGTGGCCTTTTTAAAGGAATCGGACGGGGCCGTGTTGCTTCCTGGCGGTTTCGGAACAATGGATGAAACCTTTGAGACACTGACCCTGGTCCAGACGGGCAAGCGAAATCCTATGCCCATCGTGCTCATGGACAGGGAAGGGGGCGCCTATTGGACCATGTGGACGCAATTTCTGAAAGATAATCTCTTGGCGAACTGGGCCATCAGCGAAGAGGATTTCAACCTCTTTGAGATCGTCGATTCAGCGGACCAGGCCGTCAAGATCATTGACCAGTTCTATCATCGCTACCACAGCCTCAGATATACTGGCGACCGTCTGGTCCTGCGCCTGAAAGAACCACTTTCTCCTGAAAGAATCGGGGCACTGAGGACTCAATTTTCCCATATCCTGAGGCCAGGCGGTGATATCCGGTCTTCAGAGGCCCTGGAAGAAGAAGCGGATGAGCCCGAAATAATAGATCTCCCGAGGGTCATCCTCGATTTTAACCGCAAGAACTTCGGCGGATTGAAGTCCTTCATTGACGCTGTGAACCAGGGCTGATTAAAAAGTGTAATAAAATGAAAAAATTGCTCGGAATATTGATAATTGCCTTCTCCCTTTTCTCTTCAAGTCCACACGCCTTAGCTGGCCGGTTTAACGTGACATGGGTTTACGACGGAGACACCTTTAAGGCTGTGGGTCACGATATCGAGATAGTCGTTAGATTCATGGCCATAGACGCACCTGAAATATCATATAAGAAAGGGGAGCCGAGCCAGCCTTTCAGCGATCAGTCAAAGAAGGTCCTGATGGATCTGATCCTGAACAGGACCGTGGAAATAGAGGGATACGGCCTTGATAAACGAAACCGGGTACTCGCGGTTGTTTCCCTCGGGGGCAAAAACATCGGCGTGGAAATGATCCGGCAGGGACTGGCAGAGGTATATCAGGGTGAATTGCCGGATGATTTTGACCTCAAGGAATACAGGCAGGCAGAGTTTCAGGCGAAAACGGCCCGCCGGGGCATGTGGAGTCAAGGGGATAGCTACGTCAGCCCCATGGAATGGAGGGAGCGTGAGCGGAGGAGAAGAGGCGCCGGGATGGACAGGCCATAAAACCGGTCAGCAGTCCTCATCCGGAATCTATGAGTCAGTCCATAGAAAGATGTTCCTTCATTTCGGACAGCTCGATCTCTTTTTGCTCCTTTTTTCCGATTCTTAAGACCTTGCTATGAAGGTCCCCGGCCTCGATTTTTCCCCTGACCCATTTGCTCCAGGATTCTTTCTGTGAAGATATTATTGAATCAAAATCTCCGGACTGATCGAAACGGGACAGGGCTTCATCTTCGATCCATACGCAGTAATTACATTTTTTCTCGCCGCCTCTTGTAATGTTAAAAAAATACTGGAAGTGCCTGCTCCCCGGCTTCATCCCCTCTTCGACCTGATAATCTTTATAAGACCATTTTTTTTCCATCTTTATCACCTCTCCTTCTATTTTTTCCTGTATCGTAAAGACCCAAAGGGTCCACGTTTATTCGCCTTCGCCAAAATACCCTGCAGCTTGTTGTAGCAAAGCGGAGATCCCGTTTATTTTTGCGGGGCTGCGGGGAGCTTCATTAGAACCGGCAGTTGTTACCGATTTTTTGGCTTTTCACTCGAATCCATATTTTTGGTCGATTAATTTGGACATAATCAAAAAAACATGAATTATATACAAATATAATCACACCTTTTAACCTTGTCTCGTTTTTTTATTGGTGATGAAATTTATGCTGTTTTCGGGGCTCCGATTTCGCGTTCGGACCATCCGGCCAGTGCTTTCCGTGCCGGCCTGGAAATGACACGCCGTTTAATCGGGCTGAATAAACAATTTGAGGAGAGGGGCTGGCCAGGTTTAAGACACGGTATCGGCATCCACACGGGTGAGGCCCTGGCAGCCAATATCGGCAGCCCGGACCGACTCTCTTACCTCTTTATAGGCGATACCGTCAACCTGGCATCAAGACTCCAGTCCTTGACCAAAGAGGTGGGCGCTGAGATGATTTTGTCGGCGGATACCTTTGCCCGATTGAGCGAATCGGATCAGAACGCTGTCGAACTTACAAAAATCTCCTCAATATCCGTGAAAGGAAAAACCCTGCCTGTCGATATATATAAGGTGGGCTGAAATGATTCACAAAATGTGATATGCAGATCTTTGTAGAACGGTCTTTTTTTGAATTAAGTCTTATGATATCATAAAAAAGGATTAAAGGGTTAAAGGATTCAGGGATTCGAGTGGAGGAGCGAGATATGGAAACAGAAACAATCATTGAGACTCTCAAAAAGTGTGAGCTATTTAACCATCTCGCAGAAGATGAGTTGCGTTCCATTGCCAAGATGGGAAAAATTGAGGCGTATGAAACGGGTGATGAGCTTTTTCAGCAGGGAAATGTGGGGGCAAATTTATATATTCTTTCCGAGGGCCGTATATCCCTCTACCGCAAAATGAGCCTGGGGAAGAGCCGCAAGGGGATAGCATCGGTTTATGAGGCCAGAGAGAGGCCCTATAGGAGGCTCTTAGGGGGCTGGAGCGCCCTCATAGGAGAAAGGCACGTTCAGATGTGCACGGCGAAATGCGAAAGCCCCTCCAGAGTGATTTCCATACAAACGGAGGATTTAAGGAGGTTTTTTGAAAAGGACCTTGAGATTCGTGTAAAGATACTGGAAAAGCTGGTGCTTTTGCTCAGGGACCGGTTGGAAAGCTCCTACTCGACGATGGAGACCCTCTAAAAGTTTGGGGGAGCACCTGCAACTCTCATAGGTTCACCCTGATCCACCATCAAGGCGTCATCTGCGGCGTTGCCTTCGATCGCTCCTCCCTGCGGCGTATTGCTCATACGCCTCGGTCGCCGCTCCTTGGCGCCTTGCATCTAACACCTTGCTGGTGTCCAGGGATAGGCAAAAACCCTTGCCCAAATTGATAATATGGAAATTAGATGGTGGATTTTGGGTTCATTGTCCGGAAGGCGGCGGCCCGTTCTATCCTGGGCCGGCCGCTTCCGGACTTGACATCAGGCGGGCATAGGCGCCATTACGAAATCGGCCCAGGTCCCGCAGCGGTTCTTGTATTCATAGTGCCTGTCATAATCGGACCATTCCCAGAAAGGCGTATGGGCGGCCTTCACGTTTGATAAAAAGGGCAGGGTGGCATTTTCCAGTCGGACCGGGTTGCCATCATGACTCCTGGTCAGTTGCATTTTCATCTCACCCGCGGGTATTTTAAAGTGGATGGAATCCTCTCCCTCTTCAATATCCATCTTTACATAGTGAATCCCTAATATTTTCTTCATTATGGCGCCGCCAAGGGCCTGGACCGCGAGACTATCCATGATTTCCCTCTGTTCGGGTGTGGCCTTGTCGCTGATATAGATGGCGCCTTCGGAACCCTTTTCCATTACCTCCGCGTAGGTTGAATGGGGCAGATCGCCTACGTAGATGGCGGTGATGCCGGAAAGATCCACCCCGTTCACCTTCCCCTGCTGAATCCTGAAGACCATGAAATAGCGACAGCCCCCTTCCTTGTCCCTGCCGAAGTAGTAGGGACAATGGCCCTCCGACGCGCATGCCTCATTATACTGCCCTTTGATTTCCCATCCCGGCTCAAGCTCTTTCATAATATGCCTCCTTTCTTTTTGGTGATATGTTATCTAAAAAGACCTACTTCCCTTTATCCATGCCGTTCATTATTAGTAACCGAGAATGGCCCTTGTTTTCAAGGATAAATCAGTAATGTCCGGTTAGAATATTGCATGTTGATCAAAGGGCCGCAGGGGGATCTCTTTTTTAAGAACGAACTCGTTTATGTGCTATGATTAGGCATGAAGCCATAGGAGGCGGGCAGATAGCTTCCTCAATTACTCATAGGACTTACTCCCTGCGAATTATGGAGATGCATTCTGCCCGCCTTGGCGGCCGCCTTACACATTTTTTTTGCTTCTAAGAACTTCGTCTTTAAAAAGAGATCCCCCTGTGGCCCTTTACAATCGATAAATTTTACTATGCAATATCCTAACCGGACAAAGCTGAGGATAAATGAACTAACCAACAATGGAATAGCGGAATATCAGATGTCATGCCGGAGCCGCCACGATGGGCTTCCAGAAAAGAGGAGCCATTTGACAATATGTCTAAAAAATCCAAATAGGTCATTGACCAATTCCTTAGATGTAGCCTATAACTATAGAGCAAATTCACTCATTCTGTGGGGAGAAAAAATGATAGATGATCCCGAAAAAAAAGTGATCCGGACCGTATGCAGGGAGTGCCATGCCCAGTGCGATATGCTTGTGCATGTTGAAAAGGGGAGGATATCCAGGCTTGAAAAAGATCCGAAATCCATCAAACCAGGGGACAATCTCTGCGAAAAGGCCCAGGCCGGCCTGGAGCGTGTGTATCATCCAGACAGGCTCTTATATCCCATGAAGAGGACAGGGAAACGAGGCGAGGGGAAGTGGCAAAGGATTTCATGGGACGAGGCCCTTGATGCCGTGGCCCTGAGGTTCAAGGAGTTCAAGGACAAATACGGGGCCGAATCCGTTGCCCTTGTCAAGGGACATTATGACCGTCGCTGCGATCTTGTCTCCAGGCTGGGAAACGCCTTTGGAACGCCCAATATCGTGAGTATTGATAATAGCTGCTACATCCCCAGCGCCAGCGGCAGGTTAATGACCTATGGATTTGACGGCCGGCCCGACCTTACCGGTCGTCCCGATTGCGTCATGTGCTGGGGGAACGGGGGCAACCCTCCCTTGAAAGAGGGCGCCAGGCTCATTGTCGTCAACTCAATAAGGACGGAGGCCGCAAAACGGGCACATATATGGCTTCAGCCCAGGCCGGCAACGGACCTGGCGCTGGCACTGGGCATGCTCAATGTGATCGTAAATGAAGACCTCCACGACAGGGAGTTCGTGGAAAAATGGACAACCGGGTTTGACAGGCTCAAGGAGCACCTGCAGCAGTATCCCCCTGACAGGGTGTCGGAAATCACCTGGGTCCCGGCAGAAAAGATTATAGATGCCGCGAGGCTCTTTTCCGGTTTTAAATACGCCTGTCTCTGGACGGGCAACGCGAGTGAAGATACCTATAACAGCACCCAGTTTGCCAGGGCGGCCTCCATTATGCAAGCACTTCGCGGCCTTCTGGACATACCGGGCGGGACCGTCCAGGCAATCGAAGGGGCCATAGACAGGGAAGGCACGGCAGCGGATGTCCTTCGTGATCTGCTCCCGCCCGGACAGGCAATAAAGAAGCTTGGGGCGGAATACGGGCACTTCCCCGTTGATAACCTGTGGGATACTATCGTGAACAAGCCGGCGGAGCTGCAGCCCCAGTATCTTGTGAAGTCCATCCTGGAGAAGACACCCTACGAGACCCAAGGGGCCCTGGTTATGGGGAGTAATCCCGTGATGACCTGGTGCAACTCAAAAAGGGTCTATGAGGCCTTTAAAGAGGTCAATTTTTTGGTAGTTTCGGATATCTTTATGACGGCCACCGCCTCCCTGGCGGACATCATACTCCCGAGCGCCTCCTATCTTGAGGCGGACGCCGTCCTTGTCGGCGGCCTTGGAGTGGGCGATACCTATCTCCAGGCGCAGCAAAAGGTTGTCCAGGTCGGGGAGTGCAGGTCCGACCTGGAGATAGTCATATCATTGGCGGAGAGAATGGGGCTGGGCAAATATTTCTGGAAGGATCTCCATGCCTACCTCGATTCATATCTCGAGAAGGCGGGGCTGAGCTTTGATGAATTGCGGCAGCGTAATTTTCTTGTCTCCTCGGGCACGGCATACCGGAAATATCTTCAAAAGGGCTTTAACACCCCGTCGGGCAAGGTGGAGCTATACTCCAGTCTGTGTGAGAAATGGGGGTACGAACCCCTCCCCGTCTACCATGAGCCCAGGGAAACGGCCCTGAGCGCGCCCGAGATGGTCCAGGATTATCCCTTGACCCTCACGAGCGCGCACGATAAAAATTATGTCCATTCACAGGGAAGGCACCTGGAGACCCTGCGCAAACTGAATCCGAAACCCCTTGTCACGATCTATCCGGTTACCGCCCAGGAATTGGGAATCAGGGAAGGCGACGATGTCTATATTGAAAATCAACGGGGCAGGATAGTGCAGACGGCGACCCTCAGCGAAGACGTGGACCCGAGGGTTGTCAGCGTCGCCTATGGGTGGTGGTTTCCCGAGGAGGGCGTGAAGGGGCAATACGGGTGGAATAGGGCCAACATCAATGTCCTGACGGATGACAGTCCCCCATACAGCCCTGAAATAGGCTCCCCCGCCATGAGGGGCTTCCTCTGCAGGGTGTACAGGGCGGAATAATGCTGACCAGAGCCGGTATGAAATATGAAATAATATGCAAACAGGGAAGCAATGGACGATAACCTTCGCGAAAAGGCTAAAACTCTAATAAGGGAACAGCGTAACTGCGTGCTTGCCACGGCCCTGGAAAACCGGCCCCACTGTTCGTTAATGGCCTATGTCACTAACTCTTCATGTGACGAAATCTACCTGATGACCCTGAAGGACAGCCGTAAATATCGAAATATGAGTGAAAACCCTGCCGTCAGTCTCCTGATTGATACCCGGCAGGGTGCATCAAGATCCGAACCTGCTGAAACCATGGCCCTGACGCTTACGGGTCGATTTCAGACGATCATTGAGGATACTGAACGGGAACGAATACGCAGGGAATTATCTCGAAAACACCCGGGACTTAAAGAATTTTTTGAAAACCCGGAAGGGGAACCTGTGAGAATCATCATTGAATCCATTCTTCTCATGGAAGGTCCGACAAAGGCCCTTTATGGAGCGTTTTGAGCAGTGAATTTCATGCTGGACAGTGGGGGAAGAGATTTTACCGATCCATGGATGGAAAGCAGGATAAGGTCTTCAATATATTTCATATCAACCACCAGGCACGGCCTGGAAAAAAAAGAAAGGAGAAATAAAAATGGCAAAGCAGATCATACTCTACAATCTGGCGGATCATGTGACGGATGAGCAGTACAAAGATTACGTGGTTAACGAAAAGGGGCCCCTCCTCGACAGCCTCCCCGGTGTAAAGAAGTTCGAGATGGTCAAGATAACAGGCTCCATGAAGGGGGAGATCCCCTTCAAATACGTCGGTATCCTCCATATCAAGGACCTCAAGGAATTCAATGAGAAAGCCGTCCCTTCCAAGAAATTCCAGGACTTTGGGGCCAAATGGAGCACCATGGTCAAACCTGACTTTCACAGCCTAATGGGAGAAGAGATCTATTGACATTACCCCACAGGACAGCCGCAAGGGACTGGAGAACAAGCAGATAATGGAGGCGTCATGAATCTGGATCATCTGTTGACGGAAGAAGACAGGCTCCTGAGGGAGACAATAAGGAATTTTACAAAAAAGGAGATAATACCCATTGCCAAGGAATTGGAATCGGATTATGGCCTGGTTGAGGAAGTACATCAGAAGCTTGTGGACATGGGGATTCAGGCGTCCGGGTATCCTGTCGAATACGGGGGCGGCGGAAGCGGGTCTTCTTTAAGATCAATTATTATCGGAGAGGAGCTGGCCAAGGGTGACGCAGGAATAGCCCTGTCAGTCGGGGTGAACAGCGGCTCCATAGTCGGGCCTGCCGCTGCCGTGGGAAATAAGGCGGTCCTGGAGAGGTTTGCTCCCCCCTTCTGCCAGGGAAAGCTCACCTATGCCTGCCTTTCCATGACGGACCTGGCCGGTGGAGCCGACACGGAGAACCCCCTGTTGCACGGGGCCGGCATCAAGACGATCGCCAGGCTCGAGGGTGACGAATACGTGATAAACGGCAATAAGACATGGCCGACCCACGGGGGGATTGCCGAGTGCTATCTGACCTTCTGCACGACTGATCCCGAAATAGGCGATGATGGCATCGCCCTGATCATGGTCCCCGGGGATGCGCCGGGCCTCACCTTCGGCAAACCGGAAAAGAAGATGCTTTTCAAGACGGTCATAAACGGCTCCGTATATTACGATAATGTCAGGGTGCCCAAGGAATACAGGATAGCGGGTCCGGGAATGGACGCAAACCTGTGTAACATGATCACGGCGGCGGCGGGCTGGTCTTCGGGCGCCTTTGCCCTTGGTATCGCCGAGCGCTGTCTTGAGATAGTCCTTGAATATACAGGCACCCGCATGGGGGGATTCAAGCCGGTAAGGCAGCACAGCATTGTGGCCGGAATAATCGCGGACATGGCGATCGGCATAGAGACCATGAGGGCCAGCATATATAATATGGCCTACATGTATGATCATCCCGAGGTGTACGGATTGCCATGGTCAAAGAAGATCATAGGCCTGGCATCCGCCTCCAGGGTCTATACGGCGGATACGGCCCTGAATATAGTCCACAAGGGGGCCGAATTGTTAGGTTCAATGGCCATATCCGAGGACTTCCCCTATGAGAAATACATGAGGGATGTCAAGATAATGCAGCTCTGGTTAGGCGGTCAACAGATCTGCAGGTATAAGGTGGCCAGCGCCTATTATGATTTGAAAAACTGGGCCTGATTATTTTCGAGGAAATAATACAGAAATGGCTGAGGACATGCCGTGTATCCGTAGAGATCTTGAATTCTTCCCTGTGCAACAGGGCGGCCGTAAAATGGTAGTAATTCGGGATCAGTTAGGGATCATGCCGGAACAAAAGGTGGTTGACATTTCCCTTTACCAGCTCCTGATCCTTTTGGATGGAACCAGGAGCGTCCGGGACCTTCAAATGGAACTGATGCGGCAAAGCGGAGGGCTCCTGGTGGGTTCAGAGGAAGTCACGTCCCTGCTGGCAAATCTGGATGCCTCCTACTTGTTGGATTCGGAACGGTATCGCGCTGCAAAATATGATATTGTCGCCAAGTTTACATCGGAGAAAATCAGGCATTGCGCTCTGTGCGGCACAAGTTACCCAAAGGAACCATCGCAACTTAAAGATATGCTTGACAATATCCTGGCAGAACGCGGGACAAACATGAAACCGGGAGATAGTCTGAAGGCGATTGTCGCCCCCCACATCGACCTATCCGCGGGCTCAAAGGTCTATGCCAGTGCATATGGAATGCTTCGCGGCCTGTCGCCGAAAAGGGTAATACTCCTTGGAATAGGGCACCATATGTACAAGGATCTCTTTTCTTTGACTGAAAAGGATTTTGAGACTCCCCTTGGCATTGTAAAAAACGATTCGAATAATGTAAGGCGTCTGAAGCAGATTGATTCAAAGATCATTGCTGAAAATGATTTCGAACACCGATCCGAGCATTCCATTGAATTTCAACTACTGTTCCTCCAGCATCTTTTGGGAACGGATTCCTTTACCTTCCTTCCCATTCTCTGCGGGTCATTGGCGGCGAATCTCCCTGCCTACAATCGAAAGACATATCTGGAAAGGGTGTCGCCTTTCTTGAAAGAGCTAAAGAATATTACCCATGAGTCGAATGAAGAGACCATAGTTGTTGCCGGGGTCGATTTTTCCCACATCGGCCTTAAATTCGGTCATGGAAGCCCAGCCGAATATTTTGAGGGCCGCGCGGAGGCCCACGATAAAAACCTCCTAAAAGCGCTCTCCGAGGAGGACGCGGACCTTTTTTGGGAAGAATCTGAAAGGGCCAAGGATCAATATAATGTCTGCGGTTTTGCTGCATTAGCCTGCCTGCTTGAGATCCTGCCGCCCTGCAGGGGCAGGGTGCTCGATTATCATACGTGGCATGAAGCAGCGACCCAATCCGCCGTAAGCTTTTCAGCGGTCGCATTTTTCACGAACGATTGACCATGACCTCCGTAGCAGTGCTAATGCACAGGACGGGCTCCGGTCGAGTTCTTTTTTTCAAGCCCTATCTATCGGTCAAGGTGGCGGTTCCCGCAGATGAAAGGGTTCAATAAGACAGATCATTTCATCTGAAAGGGACATTCTGCTATGCGTTTTGTGGCGTGAACCCTCCCATCTGCGGGAACGGCGGAGTCTGGTGGAACTCTTTTTGAGATAGGGCTTGAAAAAAAGAACCCGACCTTCGGTATAGCACAGGGTTGTTCTCGACACAGATGCCTCTCCGGAGCGCTTATTTAAAGCTTGGTCCTATGGACGAGGATTTTTATTTTTCGGTAAATCCCATAGTGGAAAGCGATACATCTCATGACCAGGAGAATTTTCAATAGGCTTTTCAGGAAAAAGAGACAGCGGGTCCTGCAGAGACACTCCCTGAAGGGGAGTTACGATGCAGTTATCATCGGCGGCGGCCTGCACGGACTTGCCACAGCCTATTTCCTTGCAAAGGAAAGGGGCGTGACCGATGTAGCCGTTATTGAAAGACGATACATAGGGTTCGGCGGGTCAGGAAGGAACACGGCCATTGTCCGCGCTAATCAGAGGACAAAGGAAAATCTTCCCCTTTACGCCGAAGGCCTTGAGCTCTGGCCCAGGCTTACGGATGAGCTGGACTTCAATCTGATGTTTTTCAACTGCGGCAACCTCAACCTGGCCCACAGCGAGGCGGCCCTGGGCTCCATGCGCCTGCTGGTGGCTTCAGCCCAATTCCATGGGATTAAGAGCGAACTTGTGGACGCTAAACAATGCAAAGAGATAGTGCCCATATTGGATATATCGGACCGTCTCACATTCCCAATCATGGGCGGCATGTACCATCCGCCCGGGGGCACAGTCCGCCATGACGCAGTTGTATGGGGGTTGGCGCGGGGTGCTGCTAATCTTGGTGTCCATATCCATCAGGGTACTGAAGTCACGGGAATTAATGTGCAAAAGGGCAGGGTCGTTTCCGTGGAGACGGACAGGGGGACAATTTCCACAGGCCTGGTCCTTAACGCCGCAGGAGGTTATTCAACCCTCATCTCGGCCATGGTGGGCATCCAACTCCCCATAAGTGTACTGACTATTCAGGCCATGGTGACCCAGCCCCTTAAACCTCTCCTGCATCACGTTGTATCGTCCGGGGCCTACCATTGTTACGCCAATCAGACCCTTAAGGGAGAGATCGCGACCGGCGCCCACATGGATCCCTGGCCCAACTATACGACGGACGTGTCCGCCCATTATATCAAAAACCAGGCGGAGGCCCTGACCGAGCTCATGCCCTGCCTTAAGGGCGTCAAATTTATGCGATCCTGGGCAGGTCTGGCTGATATGACCCCTGACATGGCGCCCATCATTGACGGTAACGACCATATTCAGGGCTATTTTATGGATTGCGGGTGGGGATATTTCGGATTTAAATCAGGCGCTGTAATCGGAAAATATATGGCCGAATTCATGGCCACAGGCCGCTGCCCTGACAGGCTCGCGGCCTTTACTCTCAGGAGATACGAAAATCACCGGCTTATGGGAGAAATCGCCAACCCGGTGAATTACGGGCCGTGGAATTAGATGGAAATAGGCGCAAGGCACAGGGCGCAGGGCGTAAGGCCAATTCACAAAACAATTAAGATGAATCGACTTTTCCCTGCGCCCTGCGCCTTATGCCCTTTGCCAGTTTTCATATAATTCCGGGCCTCCTTGGAAGGAGCATTTTTTTAAAAATCAATAATGCTTGAGGTAGTCAATCATGTCACTCACCATTACCTGTCCTATATGCGGCAAGCGGAACGGCTATGAGTTCCGTTTCGGCGGAGAAGAGCGTGGTCCCCGTCCGGATGAGGAGGGTCTGACCCATGAACAGTGGTGCGACTATGTGCATATGCGGGCCAACAAAGGAGGAATCCAGCGTGAGTGGTGGTACCACCGGGACGGATGCGGATCCTGGTTCACGATCCAGCGGAATACCTTGACCAACCTTCAAATAAAGGGCCCGGAGGAGACATGATGCCGAGGCTCAAGGACCTGCCGACTCTGAAAATACATCCAGCCAGGGAGATGTCAATGACCTACCGGGGCAGGCGTTACCGCGGCCTGGCAGGCGACAGCATAGCCACGGCGTTGTACGCCAATGGCGTGAGGATCTTTTCAAGGAGCCTCAAGTATCACAGGCCCAGGGGTCTTTACAGCCTTGACGGGGAGTGCAGCAACTGTCTCATGGAGGTGGACGGGGTCCCGAATGTCCGGTCCGAAGTGACAAGACTTCGGGACGGCATGATTGTGAAACCCCAGAATGTGGTTGGAACGCCTGAACACGATTTTATGTCATTCATCGACAGGCTGGACCGTTTCTTACCCGCCGGCTTCTATTACCATTATTTTTATAGACCCTACAAACTGTGGCCCTTTTTTCAAAACCGGCTCAGGAAGGCCGCCGGACTGGGCAGGCTTAATCCCTCTTTTCCTATGGAAGGTCAATTTGATGAGATGTATCCCGTGACCGATGTGGCCGTTATCGGGGCTGGACCGGCAGGGATGCACGCGGCACTGGCAGCGGCCGATCAGGGTCTGCGGGTCATTCTCCTGGAGTCCCGGCCCTGGGCCGGCGGATTCTTTGATTACCGTTCACGGGAGTATTCCCCGGGCGTTCCCCTTTACAAGAGGGCCGGGCAATTGGCGGATGAGATCGCTCAAAGACAGAACATCCGCTTTTTCCACAATACAAAGATGATCGGATTTTATCCTGAGAATCTTGTCACGGCCTTTCAATCGGGCAAAGAATCAGGTCCCTTTGACGAGCGCTACATTGAAATCAGGGCCGGGAGTGTTGTGGTGGCCACAGGCTGTATAGAGCGGCCCATGATCTTTGACCACAACGAGAGGCCGGGGGTTATGCAGGTCAATTGCGCCCACAGGCTTGCCAGGACATACGGCCTGCTACCTGGAAAGAGGGCTGTTTTCAGCATCGGGGATGATCTGGGGCTGGAGGCTGCTACTGATCTGTTTGATCGGGGCCTTGAGGTCCTGTGTGTGGCGGACACACGGTTCGACGGTCAGGCGACCTCCCTGCTGGAGGGGCTTGAAAAGAGGGATATCCCATTCATGAGGGGCTGGGTCGTTTCGAAATCCCATGGAAGCAAGGGGCTTAAAAGGGCCACCCTGTGCACCATTGACGGCCAGATAAGCAGGGATTTCACCTGTGATCTCCTTGTTACCTCCGCAGGATTAACTCCCGCTGCAGGCCCCCTCTTTCTCGCGAAGGCCGGGATGTCCTATGACTATTTTACCAACTTTTTCCTTCCTAATTCATTGCCTCCAAAGGTCCATGCTGCGGGACGTTTGTTAGGCCTTACGGACAGCCTCTCCATCGAGGTGTCGGGCCGATTGGCCGGTCTTTCCGCTGCCTCGGATTGCGGCGCGCCGGTTCAGGACCGGATCAAGGATACCCGTGAGGAGCTGCAGGGACTCCCCGGTCCGGCACAGGGGTCTAAGCTGGTCCAGGCACCCGGTCCCGGGAGAAAACGCTTTATCTGTTTTGATGAGGACGTGACCGTAAAGAATATCTACCAGACCTGCGACATGGGTCTTGACAATGTTGAGCTTGTAAAAAGGTTTTCAACGGCAGGGCTGGGCCCCGGCCAGGGCGGTATTCCCGGCCACAACCTGCCCATGATCGTGGCACAATACCTGCAGGACTACGGGGACTCGAGCACAACCATCCTCCCCACCACAATCCGGCCTCCCCTAATCCCGACCCTTTTGGGGACCTATGCGGGAAAGGGCCGTAATCCGGCCAAACGGACCCCCCTGCATGAGACCATGGAAGGGACTCGGGGAGCGATCTTCCGGAGGGCGGGCTCCTGGAGCCGGGTACGCTATTATTCAGATGATTTCAAATGCCGTAAAGAGATTGAAAACATTCGAAACAACGTGGGAATAATCGATGTGAGCAGTCTTGGAAAATTCCGGATCTTCGGGCCCGAGGCGCTCATGGCCCTGCAGAGGGTCTATGCGGGAGACATGGGCAAAATCCCTGTAGGCAGGGTAAAATATTCAGCTATGTGCAACGAAGACGGATGCCTCATTGACGATGGCGTGGTCGTCAAAAGGGGCGACAACGACTATTACTTCACCTCTTCAACAAACCGGGCCGATTCCACCGTGGAATGGATCAGGTATCACTCGAGACATGAGCTATGGAATTTCAGCATGGTGAACCTGACAGACGCCTTCGGCGCCATCAACCTGGCCGGTCCCAGGTCCCGTGATGTGCTCGGGACGATTACGGATAGTGATCTGTCCAACGAGGCCTTTCCCTACGCTGGGTACAGGGAATTCAGGATAGGGGGAGATATTCCCGTAAGGGCCATGAGGCTTGGGTTTGTGGGCGAACTTTCCTATGAACTCCATGTGCCTGCATCTTATATGAGGACGGCCTGGGACCTTTTGCTGGAAGCGGGCAAGGCCTTTGATATCATGCCCTTCGGACTCGAGGCGCAAAATGTCCTTCGCCTGGAAAAGGGGCATGTGATCATAGGCCAGGAGACAGAGATACGGACCACACTCCATGACCTGGGACTGGGATTCCTATGGCACCGGGAAAAATCGCTCTACAAGACGGTGGGCGCCCCCGCGCTCAGCTTTACGGAACACCAGGACGGCCGGATGAAGCTGGTGGGATTCAAGATGGAAGATTCCTCCAGGCCCCCGAAAGACGGATCAGTCATCGTGGACACGAGGATCAGGGGTCATGTCTGCACGGGGCGTTACAGCTTTACTTTGGGAGAGGCCATCGGGCTGGCCCTCGTGCACTCCGATCTTGCGGATACAGGCACCCCCCTGGAAATCTTTGAGGACAATATGGGTGAAAAGAGACTTTATGCCAGGGTAGTCCCCACCCCCTTTTATGATCCGGAGGGAAAAAGGGTGAGGATGTGAGGAGACAGAATGGAATCATTGAGAAGATATTCTCCCGTAAAATTTGAGGGCACTCCGGCCAGGACAAGGGTTAGAAACGGCTGGGAGGTGGTGCTTGAATATGAAAAAGAGGGAACCGGCCCCTTTCTGATTGACCTGAGTCATATAGGCAAATGGGATGTGCAGGGCGAAGACCTCCCTTCATTGAGGCCTGCAGGCCTTGCCATTCCGGAGGATTCCAGGCAGTGCCTGCTCACGGGGGACTTTCTTTTAAATCTCATAAAATGGAACTGGGCG